>JAKEEX010000100.1 GCA_022616315.1 Myxococcaceae bacterium | reverse complement strand
TCGGACCCGCGCCTCTCCTTCGGCTCCACCACCGCAACGCGCGTGGGCTCCTCGTCAATGATGACGGCGCCTTCCTGGTCCTGGGTCCGTTGCGCGTAGGGTGCCGTCTCGTCGTTCACCGGCAAGTCGGTGGGGAAGAGGCGTGGGGCGGTGGGTGCCGCCTGCGCCGCAAGCCCCCACGTGAGCACGACCGCTGACAGCAGCTTCGTCTTGGCTTGCATTGTTCCCTCCTCCACGGGAGCGATTGCAGGCCAAAGGTGGTGTGCACTTTGCGGAGGTCCATCCCGTTCCGGGGACTTGCCTGGTGGGCTGGTCGGGGTGCTGAGGAGAGGGCACGCGCCGTGTGCGCCCGCATGCCCTCTCGGGTTCCTCCAGGAACGTCAATGGCTAGACGCCCGGTGGAGCACCAAGGTCGGGAGCCGCGGGCCAATGTGCTCTCCACCAGGCGATGGCCTCGGCGGTCTCACGCACTGCTCGATGCGTGAACTCCACCCTCGAGGGGACACTCATCCGCGAGGAGGAAGATTGCGGAAGAATGCTTCCGCGGTCACGACGTCTCCGCGGTCCGCCTCCTCAATTGCACGGAGGAGCGCTGCCTCCTCCTTCTCGCCGAGCTCGAAGGCCTCATTGGCTTCGGGTGCGAGCACCGTGACGGTCGAGCCCTCCTCGAGCGGCTCACCCTCGACCACGATCTTGCCACCCTCAACCCTGCCCGTGACGACTCTCATACGGAGAATGATAGTGGCTTCCCCTGACAGACTCATCCCACCGGAGTGACGAGGTTCACCGCACCCGCGCCCGCTCCGCCTGCTTGCGCCGCGTGGCCTCCGCAGCCGTCTCCGGCGGCACGAGCGCCCCCGGCCCGCGGCCGATGAGGTCCTCGCGTCCGGCCAGGCGCAGCGCCTCGCGCGCCAGCTCCCACTGCTCCGGGTTCCAGTAGAGGAGCAGCGCCTTCTGCAGCTTCTTCTCGCGCAGGCCCCGCGCCGTGTACACGGGCTCCATCGTCAGCGGGTCGATGCCCGAGTAGTACATGGCCGCGGCCACCGACATGGGCGTGGGGATGAAGTCCTGCACCTGCCGCGGCCTCTTGCCCTTGCCCTTCAGCCAAAGCGCCAGCTCCACCATGTCCTCGAGCGTGGAGCCCGGGTGCCCGCTGATGAAGTAGGGGATGTCGTACTGCTCCTTGCCCGCGTCCTTGCTGGCGCAGGCGAACATCTCCTGGAAGCGCTCGAAGCTCTCGATGCCGGGCTTCTTCATCTTCTCCAGCACGCGCGGGGAGACGTGCTCGGGCGCCACCGACAGCTGCCCGCCCACGTGGTGCGCCGCCAGCTCCTTCACGTACTCCGGCGAGCGCTCCGCCAGGTCGTAGCGCACGCCGCTGGCGATGAAGACGTGCTTGACGCCCTCCTCCTTGCGCACCTCCCGCATCAGCCCGATGAGCTGGCCGTGGTCCGTCTGGAGGTTCTCGCAGACACCCGGGTGCACGCAGGACAGCTTGCGGCACTTGCTCTCGATCTCCGGGCTCTTGCACTTGAGCTTGTACATGTTGGCGGTGGGGCCGCCGAGGTCGGTAATCGTCCCGCGGAAGTCCCCCATGCGCCGCAGCGCGCGCACCTCGCGCAGCACGCTCTCCGCCGAGCGGCTCTGGATGACGCGGCCCTCGTGCTCCGTGATCGAGCAGAAGGTGCAGCCACCGAAGCAGCCCCGCATCAGCACCAGCGAGTGCTTCACCGTCTCGTAGGCGGGGATGCGCTCCGTGTACATGGGGTGCGGGACGCGGTTGAACGGCAAGTCGTAGAGCTCGTCCATCGCCACCGCTTCGCCGCCCGAGCCCGCACCGTCCTCCAGCGGGAGCGCGGGCGGGTTGAAGTACACCGCGCGGTTTCCGTGCCGCTGCGCGAGGGGACGACCATTTCCGGGGTTCGTCTCCCGCTGGAAGGCCCCGGTCATGCGCGCGAACGCCACGTTGTCCGCCACCACCTCCTCGTAGGAGGGGAGCACCACCACCTTGCGGTCCGCCACACGCTTCGCCGGGTCCGCCTCGAGGGTCCTCATCTGCGCGTCGTCGACGATGTACGCGGTGCCGCGCACGTCGCGGATGTCCTGGAGCCGCTCGCCCCGGCGCATCCGGTCCGCCACCTCCCACACCGGGCGCTCGCCCATCCCGAAGACGAGCAGGTCCGCCTTCGCGTCGAAGAGGATGGAGCGGCGGACCTTGTCGCTCCAGTAGTCGTAGTGGGCGATGCGGCGCAGACTCGCCTCGATGCCACCCAGCACGATGGGCACGTCTGGATAGGCCTCGCGGCAGCGCTGTGCGTAGACGATGCTGGCCCGGTCCGGCCGACAGCTGGTGCGCCCACCGGGGCTGTACTGGTCCTCCGAGCGGTTCTTCTTCTGCGCCGTCAGCCGGTTGAGCATGGAGTCCAGGTTCCCGGCGGCCACTCCGAAGAAGAGGCGTGGCTTGCCGAGCGCCTTGAACGGCTCCGCGGAGTGCCAGTCCGGCTGCGCCAGGAACCCCACCTTGAAGCCGCGCCCCTCGAGGAAGCGCGCGATGAGCACCGGGCCGAACGCCGGGTGGTCCACGTACGCATCCCCGGACACGATGATGATGTCGAGCTGCTCCCAGCCCCGCGCCTCCATGTCGGCGCGGGTGACGGGGAGGAAGGGATGGGGGAAGCGGGCTGCGGTGGCCATGGGTGGGCGCTCCCTAGCGGCAGCGGCCGGGGGAAGCAATCCGGCCCGGAGGGAAGCAGGGTGGACGCTCGTCTCCCCGCCTGCCCCAGGTGCCCGAGCATTGGCACCGCCAGCGGGATGTGCAAAGGGGCAGCTCACCCATGCGCTATTTCGAGGACTTCGAGGTCGGGCAGATTGGCGAGGCAGGACCTTACGTCGTCTCGCGCGAGGAGATCGTGGCGTTCGCTCGCCAGTACGACCCGCAGCCCTTCCACCTGGACGAGGACGCGGGAGCCGCGATGCACTTCGGGGGCCTGGTGGCGAGCGGCTGGCACACGGCCGCCATCGGCCACCGCCTGCTGGTGGAGGGGCTGCTGAAGGGCACGACGAGCCTCGGCTCTCCCGGACTGGATGAGCTGCGCTGGCTCAAGCCGGTGCGCCCGGGCGACGCGCTCATGCTGCGGATGGAGGTGCTCGAGCTCCTGCCCTCGCGCAGCCGGCCGCAGCAGGGCTCCGTGCGGTGCCTCTTCGAGCTGCGCAACCAGCACGGCGAGACCGTGATGCGCCAGAAGGGCATCGGGATGTTCGCGCGGCGGCCCGAGCCAGGTTCACGCCCCTGACACCGGGGCGCCGCAGGTGCACCGTGAGAGAAGGACCCGGAAATGGAGCCCCCATGCTTCGCACACGCGTCGTCCCCATCCTCGTCCTCGCGCTGACCTCGTGCACGCAGAGAAAGGAGGAGGCCGCACCCGCTCCGCCCCCTTCTGTGCCGACGGCGCCGAGCCATCCCACGACACCGCCCCCGGCACCACCGGAGCTTCCGGGCCAGGCCGAGGCCGCGGCACGGATCTCGAGCTCCATCCGCTTTCAGGGGTTCGGTCCCGCGCGGTTCGGCGCGGACGAGGAGGCCATCCGTCAGGCCTGGGGGCGCGGGCTCGAGGACGGCAAGCGCGCTGAAGGCAGCACGTGCCACGTGCTCTTCTTCCGGAGGGAAGGTGCGGGTGCGCGACCGCCCATCTCCTTCATGAGCGAGCACGGGAAGTTCGTCCGCCTGGACGTGACGACGCCCGAGTACACCGCGCCCGGCGGGGGCCGTATCGGGATGAGCGCCGACGACATCCGGACGCGCTACGCCGGCCGTCTCGAGGAGATGCCCCACAAGTACGTCGAGGGCGGGCGGTACCTGGTCGTCTCCCCCGAGGAGGGCGGACCGACACGGCTCATCTTCGAGACGGATGCCGGAGGGAAGGTGACGGAGTGGCGCATCGGACTGCCGCCACAGGTGCACTACGTCGAAGGGTGCTCCTGACCACCGCACCCGCATGCGGCATGTGGCGCTCGCCTGCGCCCGCGGAGCCAGCTACCGTACGCCCGACCTCACACACAGGAAAGGCGTGTCGTGCGAACCCGGTCAGCCATCCTCTTGAGCGTCGCGGGTCTCATCGCCGCGGCGGCCGGCGCGGCCGTCTGGCAGGGGCTCCGTCTCGGCGGGCCACACCTGCTCGGACGGCCACGCGCCATGCTGAGCGACTCGCTGCGCACGGAGGTCCGCGACGCCGTGCGCGCCCTGCCGCCCCGCTCCATCGACGAGGCCATCGAGCGCTCCCTCACCGTGAGTGACCGGGTGCTGCGCTACGGGCGCGGGCACGAGCCATCCCTCGACTTCGACACTTTCCCGCGCGTGGCGCGGAGCGAGGAGTACGCGCAGCTCTTCGCCCGGGTGCTGGAGGTGGCCTTGCGTGAGTCGCGCCAGGAGGCGCTGGTCCTGGTGGTGCGAAGCGACAGGCCGCATGCGTATGGCTACCGCATCCCCTCGGACTACCTCCGGTCGCACGACTGGGTGCTGGTGGAGCAGCGGCGCGGGAAGGATGACTGGCAGCGCTGGTACGTGGACCCGACGCTGCACGACCTCGTCGGCCACTGGTCGCTCGCGGAGAGGGTGGACGAGCCCGTCCGCGTCCTGCGCTGAGCATGGCCCTCGCTCTCGTCCTGACGTCCGCCTTCCTCCACGCGCTGTGGAACGCGCTGCTCAAGCGCTTCACGCGACCGGAGGTGGCGCTCATCGGGGTGATGGTGAGCTGCGCGCTCTTCAACCTGCTCGTGGTGCCGTTCTCGTCGGAGCCCGCGTTTCCCCTCGCGGAGGGGTTGCTCTGGGCGCTCGTCGCCGGCGCCTGCGAGGCGGGGTACTTCGTCACCCTCGGGCGAGCCCTGAAGGAGAGCCCGCTGTCCATCGCGTACACCGTGTCGCGTGGTGGCGCGGTGTTGCTCGTCTGGCCCGTGGCCATGCTGCTCTTCGCGGAGCCCCTCTCGCCTCTGTCCGCGCTGGCGGCACTCACGGTGATGGGCGGGCTCGCGGTGGCGAGCGGCTTCCCCGGGCGCGGCACCGCGGCGCGAGGTGTGCTTTGGGCTGCATCCTGCGCGGTGTTCATCGCCGCCTATCACCTCTGCTACAAGCGCTCGCTCGCGCTCGGCGCGGCGCCTGCTGCGCTCACCGCGACGTCGCTCGCTCTCGCTGCGACGCTGCACGTCCTGGGTGCCGGGGACGTTGCGCGGAAGGAGGCGTTCGCGCTGGTGCGGCGGACGCCGTGGCGGGTGGTGCTCACCGGATGCCTCGCCGGTACCGGCTTCCTCCTCTTCCTCGTCGGGTTGCGCGCGGGCGGTGCGGCGGAGGTGTTCACGCTCCGCAACACCTCCGTGGTGTTCGCCCAGGTGCTCGCGCTCGCAATCGGTGAGCGGCCCGCGCGGGCCCAGTGGATGGGCGCCGGGCTGGTGACGGCGGGGGCGGTGCTGCTCTCCTGGCCGCGGGTCTGAGGGCTCACGCACGGCTTCACCGCCGCCGAGCGCCGTGAGGCCAGCGCGCGACTCGACGCAGCGAGCCGCCGCATCGCCCGCGAGAAGCACACAGGCTGACTCCTCCGTGCCTGCCCCCCAGGCGGGCATCGGAGCGCCACGCGACCCTGTCGCCCTCGCAACATGGGGGGCGGACGCTGCCGCGGGGAAGCCTGATGGCTACCGTGCAGGGAAGCAGATGAGGCGAAGCCTTCGCGTCTCCCCTCGGCACCTGTCTTCGCCTCCGGACGCGAGGGCACGCATGCCGAGACTGCCGACCGCGCGAGCGCTCCCTGGATGGGGCCTGGCCGGCCTGCTCGCCCTCGTCTACTACGGGCTCGAGTGGGTGACGGACGTGCTGTGGTTCGTGGAGCCCCTCCCGTGGGGGGTGTTCTGGCCGGCCGCGGGGTTCTACCAGGCGGTGCTGCTCCGGCGCCCCAGGCACGCCTGGCCCTCCATCCTGATTGCCTTCAGCGTCGCGGAGGTCGCGGACAGCCTGCGCCTGGGGGAGCCCGCCCTCGTGATCCTGGGGGGAGTTGTGGGCGGAGCCCTGGAGCCGGTGCTGGGCGCGCTCCTGGTGCAGCGGTTCGTCCGCGGCCCGGTGACGTTGCTCAGCGTGCGCCAGGTGCTCGTGCTGGTGACGTTTGCGGCGGTGCTGAGCCCGCTCGTCGCGGGGGCACTGGGGGCGGCGCTCACCACGCCCTTTCTTCCCGGCGGCTTCTCCTTCACGCGCATCTGGATGCACTGGTGGCTGGGGGACGTGCTGGGCGTGACGGTGGTCACGCCCTTCTGTCTTGCGGCACTCCCCGTGAGACGGTTGCGCCCGGTGCAGCGGGCGGAGATGGCGGCGTTGCTCGTCGCGGTCGTGGCGGCGATTCTCTGGATCTTCTCCGGCACCCTGCCCGAGGTGCTGTGGCTTCCGGTCCCCTACGCCACCGTCCTCCTGCTCGTGTGGGCGGCCCTCCGCCTGGGCGTTCCCGGGGTTTCCACCGCCACGGTGGTGATGTCCGCGCTCGCCGGGTGGCTCGTCTCTCGCGGGCAAGCGCCCTTCATCGCCATGGAGGTGACGCAGGAGGGGCGCATCCTCGCCGTGCAGGCCTTCCTCATGGTGGCCAGCATCTCCGGGCTGCTGCTTGCCGCGGCCCTGGAGGAGCGGCGTCGGGCGGAGCAACATCAGCGACTCCTGGCCCTCACCGGCACCGTGCTCGCCGACGCGCGGGACGAGGTGGAGGGCCTGCGAGAGGTGACGCGGCTCCTCGTGCCCTCGCTGGCGGACGGCTGCGCTGTGGTGCTCCCCCGCAGCGACGAGGAGAAGGGTTCCCCCATCGTCACCTGCGCTCACGTCCGGCGCGAGCGCGAGGCTCTGCTCGCGAGCGCCCTGCCTGTGTCACTCCCGTCCCCGGCTCCTTCGGCGGGCCTGCTCCTGAGGGAGGTGACGCCGAAGCAGCGCCGCAGCCTGGGCGGGGAAGGCGCCACCGGTGCCGCCCTGCGCGCGCTGGCGCCCACCTCCCTGCTGGTGCTCCCCGTGCAGAACGGGCTCGCCGCGCCCGGACAGCTCGTCCTCCTCCAGGACGTCTCCGCGCGCCACTTCGACGCGTCGGACGTCGAGCTCGCCACGGAGGTCGCCCGGCGCTGCGCCATGGCCGTCGAGCGCGCCCGGCTGATGCGGCAGACCCAGGAGGCGGTGCGGATGCGGGACGACTTCCTCGCCATCGCCTCGCACGAGCTCAAGTCACCCCTCACGCCACTCTCGCTGCACCTGCAGGCGCTCAAGCGCGCGGCGGAGACCCGGCGCCCCGTGGACGCGGCGGCGGTGGAGAAGGCACGCACCGCGCTGCGCCGCCTGGTGTCCCTCATCAACGACCTGCTGGACGCCTCGCGCGTCGGCACCGGAAAGCTGGTGCTGTCCCTCGCGGCCACGCCGCTGCACGAGGTCGCGTGCGACGTGGCCGGCAGCTTCGAGGGCACGAGCCCCAGGCACCGCGTGGTCGTGGAGATTGCCGACGAGGATGCGTGGGTGTGGGGGGACCGCGCTCGCCTGGAGCAGGTGCTCATCAACCTGCTGGAGAACGCCATCAAGTACAGCCCCGAAGGTGGAGAGGTGCGCGTGAGGCTCGACACGAACGGCGACGAGGTGCACCTGGCCGTCTCCGACCAGGGCATCGGCATCCCGCAGGACCAGCAGGCACACCTCTTCGAGCGCTTCTTCCGCGCGAGCAATGTCACGGAGCGCGCCTTGACGGGGCTCGGGCTGGGGCTCTACATCTGCCGCACCATCGTCGAGCACCACGGAGGCCGCATCTGGGTGGAGAGCTGCGCGGGGAAGGGCTCCACCTTCCACGTGTCCCTGCCGCGCCTGTCCGCCGCAGAGCGCCTCCACCGCGAGCCCACGGTGGAGGCCTCTCCTCCCGCATGAAGCCTTCTGCTACGCGGACGCAGCCTGAGGCATCTCCTTGCGCATGCGCTCTTCCATCTCCTCCGGCGACACGTCCTCGACGTGGGTGGCGATGGACCAGGTGTGCCCGAACGGGTCCGTCACCTTCCCGTACCGGTCACCCCAGAACACGTTCTTCAGCGGCTCCGCCAGCGTCGCGCCCGCCTTCAGCGCGCGAGCGCAGAGCGCGTCCACGTCCGGGACGTAAAGCATGAGACCGCCCGTTGTACCGCCGAGCGTCTGCGGGGAGCGCGAGCCCGTGCCCGGCGCCTCGTCGCCCAGCATCACCACAGAGTCACCAATGCGAAGCTCCGCGTGCATCACGGTGCCGTCGGGCCCGGGCATGCGGACCGTCTCCTCGGCACCGAACGCCTGCTTGTAGAACTCGATGGCCTTCGCTGCCCCGCGGACCACCAGGTACGGCGTCACCGTGTGGTACCCCTCTGGAACCGGCTTGACGGTCTTGCTCATCGGCACTGCTCCTCGGCACGCGCGCCCGCCCATCGGGCGCGGATGCGTGGCGTAGCGCGCACCTGAACAGATGTCCAGCCCGTCATTATCCAGCGTGTCATCCCCGCGGGATTACCAGCCACCCGGACGGCACTGCTTCCGGATCAGCTCCACGTGGCCCGCGAGCTCCGCGCGGACGTCGGCGCCCGCGTGCTCGTCCAGGACGTCCAACACCCGCTCCTGCGTGGTGATGGCCTCCGCGCAGTAGCCCAGCGTGGCGAGGACACTGGCGTGGGCGTGAAGGACCTGCGGGCTCCAGGGAGCCAGCCTCACTGCCCGGTTGGAGTACGTGAGCGCCTCGTTCTTGTGTCGCTGTGACAGCTCGACGAGGGCAAGCAACCCCAGCGCGGTCGCATCGTGAGGAGCGAGCTCCGCCGCACGCCGGACCGCGTTCTCCACTTCATTCGAGGGGCTGATGCCCGACGTCACAATCAAGGTCTCCGCGAGCTCGGTCCACGCCTCGCCGTGTGCGGGGTGAACCTGGACGAGCTCACGCAGGAGGGGAAGCCGTTCCGAGGGCTCCTCCACGAGGCTCGCACGCAGCAGCCGGGCAGTGGCGTTGCGAGGGTCGAGCTCCAGGGCCTTCGCCAGGTCGATGGTCGCGGCCGCCTTGCGCTCACTCCAGGACTTCCCGAACCCCATGAGGGAGAGCGTCGCTCGGGCTGCATGGATCTCGGCCGGCTCCAGGGAGCGCTCCCGCACGTCCACGCGCTTGAGCGTCAGCGGCCGGATGATGAGCGAGTACCTCCCCTCCCGCACGTAGCGCCTCGCCTCTTCCTCCAGCGTGGCAACCTCCACACCCGCGAACGCCTCCGTGAACGCGCGGCGTGGCTCCTGCGCGTTCGACAGCGCCCGCATGAAGCGCTCGAACTGCTGCGGGTGCACGTTCATCAGGAAATGCACCCACAGCCAGCTCGATGCGTACCGCATGGAGAGCGCCACCCCGGTGGGGTCAGCCTCCGTGTCCCACGCCCACAGCTCCTCCAGCGGCCGCAGCCCGAGCACCGAGACGACTTCATAGTCGTCGCGAGAAGGCTTCCCGTACTGCACGGACTTTGCGTCCGGCGCGACCTCGAGGGTCTCGAGGTACTTCGCCATTCCCTCGGCGAACCAGCGGGGCTGGCGCAGGAACGCGTAGCTCATGAGGTAGTGCGCGAGCTCGTGGCGCAGGACCGTGGGAAACGCGTCGGCTTCGAAGTGACTCGCGTTGCTCGACATCGCCAGGCGCAGGCGTGTGTTGTCGCGCGACGTCACGCCCGCGTAGTCATCACCGGCGAACTCGCGCAGCTCCGACCTGTGGCGCAGAAGGATGACCTGGACCTGACCGGGTGGGTCGATGACGCTGGAGAACGTGCTCATCAGCGCGCGCCGGTAGCGCTCGAGCTCGTCCGCCGCCCCACGTGCGGCCTCCGGCCCGAGGTCCGTCTGGATGCGGAAGTGCTCCGACTCCACCTCCCGCCACTCGGGGCCCTCGTGCACGGGGCACTCCGCCCGGAGCGTGGCACAACCACTCGCCGCGAGGACGGCGGCGAGGACGAGCAATCTTTGCGACAGCGACATGCGACCCCCTGGATGACCGCCAGACGCGCAGATGCTGTCGCACTCTCGTCCACGTCCGCCATCACACCGCGCGCACGGTCTCACCTGTGAGACGCTGCAGCCCTCACATCGCCGGACCTCTCCGGTGCTGTCCCACAGCCCCGCGCGATGAGCCGGTCGATGACAGTGTCGAAGCTCTCCTGCATGGGCGCGGAGAAGTCGGTGTCACGGAGCGAGCCCACTGCGCGCAGGAAGGCCGGCCAACTCCTGCCGCACGCCTCGAGCAGCCGCGCGAACGCGGGTCCACCGGTGTCGTACGTCCGGTACCCCGCGAGCACCGCGTTGTTGAGGGGTGCGGAGAGCTTCAGTTCCTCGCGAAGCCCGCCGAGGATGCGCTCCTTCTCCGCGCGCTTCTCCCCGTCGCTCCTCTGCGACGCATAGACGTCCGCGAGCTCCAGGTACCCCCTGTGGAGCGCCTGCGTGTAGCGCTCGCCGCGGACCTCGGCTGCGGCCCACGCGCGCGTCTCCCGGGCATCCTCTCCGAACGTCCGCATCAGCCACACGAGCGTGAGCCGGTCCGCCACGAAGCTGGCGAGGCTCTCGTTGAACGCGGACTGGCCGTTCACGTACACCGTGGCGTGGACGCTCTCGTGGAGGAGCGTGTTCGCGAGCGCACCGAGCGCGTGCTCCCCCTCGGGAATCATGGTGGAGAGAACCGGGTCGTCGAACCAGCCGAGCGTCGAGTACGCGCTCGCGGTCCGGACCGTCACGTCCAGCTTCTCATCCTCTGCGAGTGACTTCGCATGCCGGCGCGCCGCGGCCTCGTCGAAGAAGCCGAGGTAGGGCACGCGGCCCACGAGCGGAAAGTCCCACGTCTTCGGTGCGAAGGCCAGCGGTGCACAGCCCTGCACCACCCACACGGCGGCGCGGCGGTGCAGGTCCGTGTAGCGCTCGTAGTTCCGGGTCGGACGCAGTCCCTTCGTCCGCCCGTAGGCCTTGATGTCCGGGACGCGCGCGAGGATGCGCCGGAGCCTCGGAGACACGTCCGGACGCCGGAGCACGTCCGGGATGGACTTCGCGCCCCACAGCAGCTGCGCCTGGCCTGTGGCCGCCTGGGACAGATAGTGCGCCTGGAAGCAGCCGCCGAGCAGGAGCGGCACCAGTGCGAGGAGGAGGCGGCGCATGTGCGCACGTTAGCACCGCCCCCTCACCCTTTTTCCCTCTCCCAGGGGGAGAGGGGAGGGAGTGTCAGTACCTCGTCAGGAAGCCAGCCAGGCTCCGCGCCTGCGCCTCCTGCAGCGCGATGCACAGGTCCACGCGCTCCAGGGCCTGCGCCAGCGCCCGCGGCGCACCCTCGTGGCGCGCGCTCCGCTCGCCGAAGAAGTCGGCCAGGTCCTTGCGGTGCTCGGCGTCGCAGAAGTCCTCGCCCACGTTCATCAGCAGGGCGCCCGCGCTGGACACCGTCGTGCCTGCGCTCTGCGGCAGCCCCTGCACCAGCGGCTCGAAGTGCTCCTTCACGTAGCGGTACGCCACCTCGCGCGTGGAGGGGTTCTCCGTGGTCCCACGGACCAGGTAGAGGAACGCCTCGCGCAGCTCGAGGCCTCCACCCAGCACGGCCTCCATGTTCCTCTGCGCGAGCTGCGCGTCGTCGACGTGCGCCAGCGCGGTCAGGAGCAGCTGCCGCTCGCGCCGCTCGGAGGAGGCCTGCGCGGCCTGCATCATCCGCTCCCGCAGCGCAGCGTCCCCGCCCGCGGCCGCCACCTGGAGCACCACCGGCACCATGTCCGGTGCCACGGCCTTCCGGTCCTTCAGCCACGCCTCGGCCAGCGCCCGCGCCTCCTTGCGCAGGGACGCATCCTCCCCGCGGCCCGCCACCTGCTCGACGAGCAGCGGGCGCAGCAGGCGCGCGTCCTCGGACTCACCGGCCTTCGCACGCAGCCCCAGCGCCCGCGCCTGGGCACCGAAGACCTTCCGGACGTAGCGGGCAAAGTGCGGGCGCAGCGGCTCGGGGACGAGGTCCTCCCGCACCGACTCCACCAGGGCCACCGCCGACGTCACGAGCCCGCGCTCCTGGCTGGGCAGCACGCGCTCCACCAGCGCCAGCGCCTCCGCCAGCGGCACCTCGTTGCTCCGCGCCAGCGCGCCCACGTCGCCCAGCAGGCCAATGCGCTCGGCGACGGTGAGGCGCTTACCGCCGTCCCGCGTGAGACGCTTGAGGAGGTCCCCCTCCAGCCGCGCGCGGTAATAACCCTTCATCCCCGCGTTGGGTGCCACCCAGTCCGGGCAACCCTTCACGCCGTCCAGCGCCAGCGTGCCGGTGGCCTCCGTCAGCACGGTGCAGGCCTGCGCGGCGCCCTTGCCGCGGCCGTAGCGGACGCACACCGGCACCTGCCAGGTCTGCGCCGCGTCCCCCTTGCTGCCCACCGGCAGGTAGCGCTTCTGGGACAGCTTCAGCGCGGGCGCGGCACCCGCCTCGCACGTGAGGCCCATGGACACCAGCGGCAGGCCCGGCTGCTCCAGGAAGGTGGAGAAGGCGGGCGAGACATCCCTGCCGGCGGCCGAGGACACGGCAGCCGCGAAGTCGTCCGCGGTGGCGTTCCCGTGTGCGTGGCGGCGCATGTACTCCTGCACGCCCTTGCGGAACGTCTCCTCGCCGAGCGACGCCT
>JAKEEX010000099.1 GCA_022616315.1 Myxococcaceae bacterium | reverse complement strand
GCCTGCGCAGCCTGCTCGCACTCCGTGCGGACCACCTCCGGCTGCCCCTCGGGCGTCACAGCGGGCTCCCCTCCCGCTCGATGTTCTGGGCGAGCAACAGCTGCCAGCGGCGCATCTGGTCGAACCGTGCAGCAGGTAGGACCAGCGGCGTCAGGAGCACGTTGTGTAGGCAGGAGATTTCCGCGGCTCTGCTGACGACTTCGCGGTGTTCCTGCTGCGTCAGCTCGTCCACCACGACGAGGACATCCACGTCGGACTCAAGGGGGATCGCCTCCCCTCGCGCGTAGGAGCCGAAGAGGACCAGGCGTGCAAGGCGCCCCGCGAAGCGCGCGCGCAGGTATCCAGAGAGCGCATCGAGCGCACCCGAGACGTCCAGAGGAAGCGTGCGCGCCAGGCCCATGACTCCGCATCGTCCTGGCTGCCGCCCTGGCATGTCAACGCTCCGCGCACGGCGTCTGCCGCCTTGCGAACCGGTACCGGATAACATGGGCACGCATGACGCTCGCGCCCCTGCACCGAAGGTGGTCGGACGTTTTCATCGCCGGTTTCCTCCTCGTCCAGGTCGCGCTGCCGCTCGGCTACTACCTGTCCGGTGAGGGCGGCGACGAGCGCTTCTCCTGGCGGATGTTCTCGTCGGTCCGGCTGAGCCACTGCGACGTCGCGCTGACCGAGGGCGCGCTGAGGCAGGGTGCGGTGCACTGGAGCCGGGTGAATCTTCCGGCCGTGCTGCCCTGGGCGTGGGTCGGCCTTCTCCGGCGCGGACAGGAGGCGGTCATCGCCAGGCTCCTCCGGTCGCGCTGCGCGCCTCCGGTGACCGAGGCAGTCATCGAGCGGGTCTGCCAGCACCCGGGGGAGGGTCGGCGCCGGACGGAGCGCTACCGCCTGGCTTGCCACGCCGATGTGGTGGTCCGCGAGGTGGCCCCATGAAGATGTGGGAGGACCTCTGGTACGGCCCGGTCCCTGCCGCGCGAGCGAGCTGGCTCGTGCGTGTCACGTTGCTGCTGCTCGCCTTCGACGCCTGCTTGCTGATGCTGCCCCACGGTGGCCACTACGGCGCGGCGGGCTTCAACGTCGCGCACTTCACCTGGCTCGACGCGCTTCAGCCGCACCCGTCGCCAGGACTGTACGTGGCGCTCATGCTCGCCGTGTCGGTCACCGCGCTCGTGCAGGCGCTGGCCGGCCCGTCCCGGGTGCTGATGTGCGTCCTCCTCCTCCTCTACACCTACGGCTGGGCGATGAGCGTCCTCGACAGCTACCAGCACCACTACCTGCTCTCGCTCGCGCTCCTCCTGTTCGTCTTCCTGGTCGGCGCCCGGGAAGGTGAGGACGGCCCTCGCTGGGGATTCAAGCTGTTCGGCGCGAACCTCGCGCTCGTCTACGCCTTCGCGGTGGTGGCGAAGCTCGAGCCTGCGTGGCTGAGCGGGGCGACCCTCCGTGTGGTCGGAGGGCGGTTGGGCGGCTGGCTGGCAGAGGCTGGAATCCCAGCCGCGGGCCTCTGGCGGCCTCTGGCAATCGCCACGCTGTTCCTCGAGGTGCTCATCGCCGCGGCGTACTGGGCCTCGCTCTCCAGCGGTGCGCCGGGAGCGCGGCCCGGAGCGAGCCGCCTGGGGAGCGTCGCGTGGCTGGCCGCGCTCCTCCTCCACGGCGGCATCGCGCTTCAGGGCCTGAATATCGGCTGGTTCAGCGCCTACGCACTCGCGTTCGCCTCGGCCTTCTTCCTGCCCCGGTCCTGGGTCCAGAGGCTCGGCGCGGCCCTGTCCAGGCTTGCATGGCCCATCTACCGGGGAGCCGGGACGGCGTCCGCAGCCGTACGGGCTGGCCAGGCAGTGCTCGGCGCAGGTTCCCTCACGGCCGTTGGTCTGCTG
>JAKEEX010000098.1 GCA_022616315.1 Myxococcaceae bacterium | reverse complement strand
CCTCGGGCAGAGCGGGACACGGCCAGGGGACTCGGGTGGGGAGGACAGGACGACAACCCCCTCACCCCGTCCCTCTCCCAGAGGGAGAGGGGAGGTCGGGTCAGTGGGGGACGGCGGCAGCGGTGGTCTCGGTCGCGGCTGCATCGGCCAGCCCGCCGCGCGGCTTGAGCAGCAGAACGGCCACGATGAGCAGCGCGCTGGTGCCGGCCACCGCGAGGATGGCGCGCGCCAGCCCCAGCCCGCCCTCGTTCGCGAGCGCCGAGGTGCCCATGGGGACGAAGGCCGCGGGGAAGGCACCCGCGTGGTAGACGATGCCCACGCAGCGCGCGCGGATGTGCGCGGGGAACAGCGAGGTGAGCAGCAGCGGCGTCACCCCGGAGATGCCCGCACCGAAGGCCCCGCCCAGCAGCGCTCCCAGCGCGGCCCAGCCCGGCACCACGCCGGTGAAGAGCGGCAGCGCGGGGAGCAGCAGGAGCGAGGGCACCATCAGCGCGAAGATGGGCCCCTTGCGGCTGGCCAGCGTGCCCCACGAGATGGCGCCCGCCAGCATGCCCACGTTGAAGACGAACACCATCCGCGCCACGCCCTGCGCGTCCATCCCCATCGTCGTCTTGAGCAGCACCGCCTGCAGGCCGGTCAGGCCGTAGTACATGCCGAAGCCCGCTGCGAGCGCCGCCGAGCCCCACACGATGCGCGCGAGCACGTCCGCGCTGAACACCTCGCGCCAGGAGCCGCCCGACTTCGTCTCGCGGGCCCTCTCCCAGTCCGCGCTCTCCGGCACCCAGGCACGGATGGGCAGCACCAGCAGCGCGGGCAGCGCCGCCACCACGAAGAGCGCGCGCCAGCCCCAGGTGGGCACCACCAGCGCGGAGGCAGCGCCGGCCAGCATGTGCCCGATGGCCCAGCTCCCCTGCAGGATGCCCGAGGCGATGCCCCGGCTGCGCTCCGGCCAGTTCTCCATGGCCAGCGTGGCGCCGCTCGTCCACTCCGCGCCCATGAAGAGGCCGAAGAGCGTGCGCAGCGCGAGCACCCAGCCGAAGGAGGGCGCGAGCGCCACAGCGCCGTCGCACAGCGCGAAGCCGACGATGGAGATCATCAGCGGGAGCTTGCGCCCCCACCGGTCCGCCGCGGTGCCAGCGAGCAGCCCACCCCCCAGCCGGAAGAGCAGCGTCAGGGCGATGGAGCCGGCCGTGGCCGTCATGCTCATGCCGAACTCCTTCGCGATCTCCGGCATGACGAGCAGGAAGACGGTGAAGTCGAAGGCGTCCAGCACCCACCCCGCCCACGCGGCCGCGAAGGAGGTCCACTGCGCGCGCGTGGGCTCACGCCACCACGGAGTCGTCGGCGTCATTGCAGGTCTCCAAGTTCTACGCAGTCCACCGGACCAGCGCGGACGCCATGGCCAGGCCGCCTCCGCTGGCGCAGAGGGCCACCAGGTCACCGCGGCGCACCTTGCCCTGTGCAACCGCGTCGTCGAGCGTCATCGGGATGCACGCGCTGCCGGTGTAGCCCCACTTGTCCATGGTCCAGTGCGTCTTCTCCAGGGGCTGGCCCATGGCGGCCATGGTGGCCTCGATGGTCCGCAGGTTGAGCTGGGTGAAGACGAAGTGGTCCACGTCGTCCAGCGTCAGCCGCGCGCGCTCGAGCAGCGTCTTCAGCAGCACCGGCCAGTGCTCGGTGTTGAAGGAGGCCGGGAGCCTGCGGAGGAACTGCACCGTGGGCTTGCCGTGCGCCTGCACCGCCTCCGGCGTCGCCGGGCGAGCGGTGCCTCCCGTGTAGATGCCGAGCGCGTCGTAGTACCCGCCGTTGGCGAGCAGCCGTGCGCCCATGAAGCCCGGCGTGTCCCCCGCCCCGAGCACCACCGCGCCCGCGCCGTCCGCGAAGAGGGTGCACGTCTTCTTGTCGTCCCAGTCCACGAAGCGGGTCATCCCGTAAACGCCCACGACGAGCACGTGGCGGTAGGAGCTGTCAGCGATGAGGTACTTGCTCGCCACGTCCAGCGCCGTCACCCAGCCGGCGCAGGCGCAGTTGACGTCGAACGTCCCTGCACTGTCAGCGCCCAGCTTGTGCTGCACCACCGACGCGGTGCCCGGCGTGAGGTAGTCCGGCGTGTCGGTGGCCACGATGATGAGGTCCAGGTCCTTCGCCTTCAGGCCCGCGCGGCCGAGCGCCTCGCGCGCGGCAGCCACGGCCATGTCGCTGCCCACCTCGCCGTCCGCCATCACGTGGCGGCGCTCGATGCCCACGTTCTGCACGAGCCAGTCGTGCACGGGCTCTCCGAGTCGCGCCTCCAGCTCGGCGTTGGTCACCATCTTCGCGGGCACGTAGCGACCGGTGGCGAGGACCTGGGCAAACCTCATGTCTTGGGGCTCCGTGAGGGGGCGCGCCGCGCGCGCGGGGACGGCGTCTTCTTCCGGGCCGGGGCAGGCCCACCGACGACGATGCCGTGCTCGATGAAGTCCATGGCGGCGTCGAGCGCGCGCTCGAGCTGCTTCTCGTGGCGCCACAGCACGTACCGCATGCCGAGGAAGTCGCCGATGCCCATCAGGCACCAGGCGAGCGTCTCCGGGTCGATGCGCCGCACGAGGCCCTCGTCCATGGCCGCTTCGAGCCTGTGCGCATAGGGCTCCGCGAAGCGCTGGTAGTAGCGGCGGTAGCAGGCCTCGTCCACGAACTCGGCCTGGCGGACCACCCGGTACATCAGCCGGTGCTCCTGGATGAACCGGAAGAATGCACGCAGGCCGGTGCGCTCCACCTCCACGCGGTCGGAGATGCCCTCCACCGCCCGGCCCAGCTCGTCGCGGAGCCGGTCCCCGAGGTTGTCCACCACCTCCACGAAGAGGGTCTTCTTGTCGGGGAAGTAGACGTAGAAGGTGCCGAGCGCCACCTCCGCCTTGCGGGTGATGTCCGCGATGGAAGCGGCCTCGTAGCCCTTCTCGCCGAAGATCGCCTCGGCCGCGTCCACCAGCTTCTGGCGGGTGCGCTGTCCGCGGGCCGTGACGGGGGCCGAAAAGGCCTGAGTTGAATTCCGATTCATGTTTCACCTCATGTGGTAACATCGCTGTGCCAGGGAAGTCAAAGCGGCCCCGGGAAGTCAAAGGCAACGCGATGCGCCGTGGCGCGGCGGGGAGTGGACCAATGCTGGAGCTCGACGGGAAGTGCGCGGTGGTGACGGGCGCGGCGAGCGGAATCGGCCGCGCGGTGGCGGAGGACCTCGTGGCGCGCGGCGCGCGGGTGCTGATGGCGGACCTGCGGGAGCCGGAGCCCTCGCCCGCGCTCCCTGCGCAGAGGGCCCTCTTCCAGCGCGCGGACATCTCCTCGCGGGAGGATTGCCGGGCACTGGTGGAGCGCGCGAAGTCCGAGTGGGGCCGCCTGGACATCCTCGTCAACAACGCGGGCCTGCAGCACGTGTCCCCGGTGGAGGAGTTCCCGGAGGACACGTGGGAGCAGATGGTGCGGGTCATGCTGGTGGGGCCCTTCCTGCTCACCCGCTATGCGCTGCCGCTGATGTACGCGCGGCGCTGGGGCCGCATCATCAACGTCTCCTCGCTGCACGGGCTCGTGGCCTCGCCCTTCAAGTCCGCATACGTGTCCGCCAAGCACGGCCTCATGGGCCTCACCAAGACGGTGGCGCTGGAGGCGGGGGACAAGGGGGTGACGGTGAACGCCGTGTGTCCCAGCTACGTGCGCACGCCCCTGGTGGAGAAGCAGATTGCGGAGCAGGCACGGACGCACGGCATTCCCGAGGCGGAGGTGGTGGAGCGCATCATGCTGGCGCCGGCCGCGGTGAAGCGCCTGCTCGAGCCCAGCGAGGTGGCGGCGTACGTCGCCTTCCTCTGCTCGGAGGCCGCCGGCGGCATCACCGGTGCTGCTCAGGTGATGGACTGCGGCTGGACGGCGCGCTGAGCACCGGCGGGGTCGGGCTCGTCCGCGGGCGTCGCGTCCGCGGGCTCCTCCGTGAGGTGGGAGCGGGCCGTCTCCGCGGCAGCCACGACGGACACCAGCGTCACCAGCGCGAGCCCCACCACGTAGAGGGCCACGGGCCAGCCCTTCCCTCCCGCCCAGTCCACCAGCGCGGTGGCGATGAGGGGCGCGAGGCCACCCGCGAAGACCGAGGACAGCTGGTAGCCCAACGAGGCGCCGCTGTAGCGCACGCGGGTGTCGAACAGCTCGGCGAAGAAGCTCGCCTGGGGGCCGTACATCATCGCCTGCCCCACGATGCCCACGGAGATGGCGAGCCACACGAGCGCCGTCGCTTTCGTGTCCACGAGCCAGATGAAGGGGAAGGCCCACAGCGCGGTGAAGATGGCGCCGGCCAGGTAGACGGGGCGACGGCCGAACCGGTCCGACGCCGCGCCGAAGAGCGGGATGGCGACGAGGTGGACGACGGTGGCCACCAGCACGCCGTTGAGCAGGGTGGCGCGAGGCAGGCCCAGCTGCACGGTGCCGTAGGTGAGGACGAACGTCGTGAGGATGTAGAAGACGCCGTTGTCCGCGAAGCGCGCGCCCATGGCCACGAGCACCTTCCCCGGGTGCTTGCGCAGGACCTCCACCACGGGCAGCTGGGCGCGCTTCTCGCTCGGACGGTGTGCCGCGCGGAAGGCGGGGGACTCGGCCACGCTGAGGCGCACGAAGATGCCCACGCCGACGAGCACTGCGCTCAGGAGGAAGGGAACGCGCCAGCCCCAGGAGAGGAACTGCGCCTCGGGGAGACGGGAGAAGAAGGAGAAGACGGCGGTGGCCACCAGCAGGCCCGCGGGCGCGCCCATCTGCGGCCAGCTGCCGTAGAAGCCGCGCCGGTGAGGAGGGGCGTGCTCCACCGCCATCAGCACCGCGCCGCCCCACTCTCCACCCAGCCCGAAGCCCTGCAGGAGGCGCAGGACCACCAGCAGCGCAGGCGCCCAGAAGCCGATGGCGTCGTAGGTGGGCAAAAGGCCGATGGCGAAGGTGGCCACGCCCATGAGGACGAGCGTGGCGCTCAGCATGGCCTTGCGCCCCAGCGTGTCCCCGAAGTGGCCGAACACCACGCCGCCCAGCGGGCGCGCGACGAAGCCCACGGCAAAGGTGGCGAAGGACGCGAGCGTGCCCACCGCCGGGTCGAAGGAGGGGAAGAAGAGGCGGTTGAAGACGAGCGCCGCCGCGGTGCCGTAGAGGAAGAAGTCGTACCACTCCACCGCCGTGCCGATGAAGCTCGCGGTCGCCACCTTCCAGATGGACGTCCGCGCTGCCTGGGTGTCACTCGCCATCCGCGCAGCTCCTTCCACTCGTCTTTCCACCAATCTCCCCTCATCCCCCTGGGAGAGGGACAGGGTGAGGGGGCTGTGAACCTACCCGCGCGCCCGCCACCCCGCCTACCCGCGCGCTCTCACAGCGCCATGCGCAGCGTCAGCATATACGAGAGGTCCGCCTCGTACGGCGTGCCGTCCAGGTCGCGCGCGAACCGGGCCACGCGGGCGCCGAGCGCCACGTGCTCGGTCACCCACAAGGTGCCGCCCACGTTGAGGTAGGACTGCACGGTGCGGTTGATGCGCTCGGACGCCGGCGCGGTGCCGCTCGGCGGGACGAAGCTCGGGCTGCGGTCGCGCACCTGGGCGTAGCTGACACCCACGCCGGAGCGGCCGAGGAGCAGCAGGTCCACGCCGCCGGAGACCGACACCGCGCTGAAGTGCGTCTGCAGGAGGGTGTCCGCGTAGCCCGAGGTGTTGTTGAGCACCTGGTTCTCCACCCGGGCGAAGTTGACGAAGGGCTGCACCTTGAACGGAAAAGGCGCCTTGCCCTCGAGCTTCAGGCGGGCGTTGGCGCGCACGTTGAAACCGCCCAGGCGCGGATCCACCCGCTGGCTGGCCTGGTAGTTCACGTCGAAGAGCTGCGCCATCGCCTTCACGTCGAAGAGCGGGTGCTCGTAGGAGAGCGAGGGGCTGACGACGCGGAAGTGGAAGTCGTCATCCGGCTGGCCAATCCGGAAGTTGCCGAGGGGCCTCTCCCAGAAGCGGGTGCTGCCCGCGAAGGTGCCGCCCACCATGAAGGACGCGGAGGAGCTGAGCGGGTTGGCCTCCGTGTAGCCGAGGCCCGCCGTGAGGCCCGGCAGGAACGCGTAGCGCAGCTGCACGCCCTGGCCGCGGTTGAAGCCGGAGTAGAGCAGCGGGTCGCGCGTGTACCTGTCCGCCATCAGCAGGTCGCCGACGTGGGCGGAGACGAAGTCCACGCTCGCCGGGTCCAGCACGATGCCCACCTCAACGGAGGCGCCCCACCGCTGCAGGCGGACGACCTGGTCGCGCACGGACATGGACGCGGTCCCCTCCCAGATGCCGGAGCCGTGGGCGCGGATGTTGCGCTCGAACTCGCTGCGGAACGTCACCCAGGGCCCCAGCCGCCCCTCGAAGCCGAAGCGCGTGATGGCCATGGTGGTGGCCCGGCTCTCGCGGTTGGGGTTGGGGCTCAGCAGCAGGCTCTCCGCCGCGACGCCGCCCGCGAGCGCGAGGATGGGGCTGACGAAATAGCTGTCGTTGCCCAGCGCAAAGACCGGCTTCGTGGCGGCGACGGGCTCGCGCACCACGAGCGCCTCGCTCGAGGCGGCCGCGCGCTCCGGCGCTGACGGCGTGGCGGCCACGGGCGGGGCAGCGGGCTCGGCGGCAGGGGAGGCCTCCTGCGCGAGGGGGGCCGTCGGCGCGAGGGTCAGCAGCGCGCACGCCAGCGCGGCGCGAGGGCCAGCAGGGAAGGGCTTCATGCGTGGGACTCCGGTGACGGGGGCTACGAAAGAAGCGCGCCTCCACCCGCCGGAGGAGGCGGGCGGAGGCGCTGGAGGATCCGGCGCGCTACTTCGTCAGGTACTCCATGACGAGGGCCATGCCCGCCTCGGACCTCATGGAGCCGAAGTGGTTGGCGATGGCGCCCTTGATGAAGTAGCCGGACGTGTCGTAGTCGGTGAGCGTGGTGAGCTTGTTGGTCACGCACCCCGGCATGTCGATGCGCGAGGCCGCCTCTGACACGTAGAGGTCCTGGTAGTTGGCCCCGCTCTGGACGTCCTGCATGGTGACGGTGAAGTACTTCACCACGTTGTCCCCGCACTGGCCGGTCTTCCCGAAGGCGTAGTCACCATCCGCGCAGGGCGTGGCGAAGAGGTCCTTCGGGCCATCGAGCGGCTTCGCGAAGGCCGTCTGGGTGTAGTTCGAGCGGCTGCCCATCTCGCAGACGATGGTCCCACGCATCGAGTCGTTCGGGCCGCAGAGGTTGTACGGCGCGTCGTAGGTGGAGACGCCGTGGTTGGCGCCCGAGCCGAGGATGACGTGCTGCAGCTGCTTGAAGGGGTTGATGGTCTCCGCGCTGGTCGGAGCCTTCGTGTACTCCACGTAGATCCGGCGCAGCGCGTCCCGCGCCACCGTGACGCCCAGGGAGTGCGCCACGAGCGACACCTTGCGCGTGGGGTTCTGCTTCATCACCGCCTTGATGAGGTTCTGGAGGATGGGCGTCGACCAGCCATGGTCGATGTTGCCGGCCTGGTTCTCGGTCGTGTTGTTCGCCATCGGCTCGATGGCCGCCGTCACCTTGTCCGTGCGGAAGTCCACGGCGATGACGCGGTAGCGGGCGGCGATGAGCTTGTCGGCCAGCTGCTCGCGCGCCGTGGCGTCCGGCGTGAACTGCGTGTTCTCGAAGGAGGTGACCGTCGAGCCCGGCGGCAGCTGGAACTTCTCCCAGGTGTGGGGCCGGGTGGAGTTGCCGTGGACGAGGATGATGATGGGCTTGGAGGTGTCCTCGTTCGGCTGGGTGTACTCCTTGGCGGCGCAGGTGTAGCCGGGGATGTTCGCCTTGTTCCCATCCGTGAAGCCGGTCGCCACGTTGGGACCGAATGCGGTGGCGGACGTCCACTTGCCGTCCTTGTTGCCGTCCACGTAGGGCGTGCTGCCCTGGGTGTTCGCCTTGTCGTAGTAGAGGTTGGTGGCGTCGCACCCGGGGTGGTTGCTCAGCGGCCGGTAGCGGCCGTCGTACTGGGTGTACGTCTCCACCGTCTGCGGCGCGGCGGTGGTGATCTCCGCCATCTCCGTCGTGTCCTCGATGGACCAGTTGGCAATGTTCACGCCCTCCGCCTGCAGCTGGGCGCGCTTGGCATCCATGCCGTCGCGGCACGCCTGCACCTCGGCGGACACCTGACCTGCGTCCGGGGTGCCGTCGCCGCCGCCGGTCTGCTCACACCCGAGCACACCCATCGCCGCAAGCCCGACTGCCCAGAAACTGAAGGACCTCCCTGCTGCGCTCCTCATGTGTCGCCTCCTGTGATGAATCCCGCTCCCAGCGAACCGAACTTGAATTCCGATTCAGGTTTCAGGACGTGTGGTACCATCCCCGTGCCGCGCAAGTCAAAACAGCGCAACGCGTCACGGCCGCCGTGCCGCGGATTGCGTCAGACTTGGGGACCAGGAGGCCGCGGCGCAGGATTGCGGCAAGGCACGAAGGTCAGAGGAGACGCGAGATGAAGCTGAGCGAGCTGAAGGTCATCATCACCGGGGGTGCGCAGGGCATGGGCGCGCACTTCGCGAAGCGGCTGCAGGAGGGCGGAGCGCAGGTGGCGGTGGGGGACGTGGCCGAGGCGAAGCTGGCGGAGCTTCCCGCCGGCATCCACCGCCGCAGGCTGGACGTGTCCAGCGAGGAGGACGTCCGGTCCTTCGTGGCCTGGGCGGCGCAGGCGATGGGTGGCCTCAACGGGCTCATCAACAACGCGGGCATCCTGCGCGACGCGCTCCTCGTGAAGAAGGACAAGGCCACGGGTGAGGTGAAGACGCTCTCCACGGCGGACTGGGCCGCGGTCATCGGCGTCAACCTGACGGGCGCCACGCTGATGGTGCGCGAGGTGGTGGCGCACATGGCGCGGGCGGAGACGCGGGGCGGCGTCGTGGTGAACATGAGCTCCATCGCGCGGCACGGCAACCGCGGGCAGAGCAACTACGTGGCGGCCAAGGCGGCGCTGGCGGCCAATACCTTCACGTGGGCGCGCGAGTTCGCCTCCTTCGGCATCCGCGTGGGCGCGGTGGCGCCGGGAATGATCGAGACGCCCATGACGCAGGGGATGAACCAGAAGGCGCGCGATGCCCTGGTGGCCAACATCCCCGTGGGCCGCATCGGCGTGCCCGAGGACATCTGGCTCGCGGTGAAGTTCATCCTCGAGTGCGACTACTTCAACGGGCGCACCATTGACGTGGACGGGGGCCTGTCCATGTAACCGACTCTCCCCTCTCCCTCTGGGAGAGGGACGGGGTGAGGGGAAGCGTGCCCACTCTGTGCGTCAGCCACCGATGCCGGGAAGCCCGAACCAGCGGGGAATGCCCCAAGCAAGGAGGGTGAGGACCCAGACCAGGCCGCAATACTCCGCTGCGGCCCGCACGTCGCCCTTCTCCGGCGCGTCCGATCCGAAGGCGCGGAAGCCGGCCACGAGGAGGATGAGGACGAGCAGCCCATCGCCGGAGAGGAACCACGCGCTCGCGAGGACCGCGACGGCGGCCCAGCGCTGGCCGCGTGACATGGCCCGGAACCCACGGCTTCCGTCGAGCTGCCAGAAGGGGAGGAGGTTGAAGAGGTTGATCCACGCCCCCACGTGCGCAATCGCGCCGAGCATCTTCCATCCCGTCAGCGCCACCGCTGCGAGCGCGACGAGCACCGCTCCCGTGCCCCAGATGGGCCCCGCGAGGCCCACGCGCGCGTCCTCCCGTGCGTCCACGGGCACCTGCTTCGCGCGGATGACGGCGCCCAGCCCGGGGATGAACATGGGCGCACTCGCCGCGATGCCGAAGCGCCTCAGTGCCACCACGTGCCCCATCTCGTGCACGTAGATGCAGAGGACGAGCCCCAGTGCGAGCTGCCATCCCCACACCTGCCAGTACACGCCCAGCGACAGCAGCATGGACAGGAGCGTGCTCGCCTTGGTGAGGCCCAGCAGCAACACCTTCGCCTTGGTGGCCACGAAGAGCACCACGGCCTTGAGCTTCCACAGGAGGAGCCCGACGGCGCCGAGGCCTCCCAGCACCTTCGGAATGCCCGAGGCGCCGGCCTTCCCGGCAGATTTTCCCGGCGTGCCTGCTGCGGCGCCCTGCCCGTCCACCTTCTCGCTCAGCGCCTTCACTCTCTCGGTGATGCGCGCGTGCTGGCTCGAGCCGGCGGGGAGCAGCTCGAGCGCCCGGCGCCACCCCGCGAGGGCCTCGGGGAATGCGCCACGGGTGGCCGCAGCCTCGGCCTCTCCCGCCAGCCGCTTCAACTCCTCCGAGTGGATGAGTCGGTGGCAGGAGGGACAGGTGAGGAGGTTCGGCGAGAGCTCGGAGCCACAGCCGGGGCAGAGGACGAGCGACAGAGCAGCTTCAGCCAACGCGCTGCTCCTCCGCGGCGAGCGGGGCTACCTGTGCTTCGGTTGCGCCACCTGCGGCCGCGCGCACCTTGAACGGACCGGCGATGTTGAGCTGGAGCCGCCGGTTGCGACGCCACGCCTCCCAGAGCGCGAACCCGTAGATGAGGCCGCTGATGGGGGCCTCGATGCCCACGAACACAGGGGCGGCGAGCGAAACGACGCCGATGGCGATGGCCCCCACCGGCCCCTGGATGGGCTCAGGCCCGCCGGCGCTCTGCGTCTCATTCGAGGGGGCACTGGCCGCTTGCGGCTCATTGCGAGAGAACCCCTCTGCCACCTCGGGGGCCAGGCTCATCGCCACAGCGAGGTAGGTGAGGAGCACCGCGAGCACCTGGTAGCCCCAGCCGCCGCGCCCCTCGGAGCCGCGATGGACGGCCCAACCCACCATCCAGCCCACGACGATAGCGACGATTCCGAGGTTGTAGCCCGTCACCCTGGAGATGCCGAAGTAGAGGGCGGCACCGCAGGCCGCGGCCAGCACGCCCAGGGCCGACGCACGGAAGAGACGGCGCGTTCCCGAGCCCCCGGTGAGACTCTTGCGCACGGTCTCCTCGCAGGGCGGGCAGAGCAGCTTGCCATTCACCTCGAAGTACTCGTCGGAGATGGTGCGGTTGCACGAGGCGCACGTGGTGGCCGCCGCCGGCTCGGAGAACTCGGCGCGGTCGAACTGCAGGGACGATTCGGTCGTCGGCATGGGCTCGGACATGGAGGTGCGCGGAGAGTATCGACTCGGCGCGTGCATCCGCCAGCCCGAAGCCCGGGGGCGCTCGGCAAACATCCATGTTCCGCGCATGCCCATGGCACCGGGCAGCCGACCGCAGATTGAGGGACACTTCGTCGCGAGGAGGCAACGGCACGCATGAGGACCGTCAATGACTGGCTCGAACGCCGCGCCCAGCTGACCCCAGAGCGCACCGCCCTGGTGGACGCCACGCGTGGCGAGCAGCGCGTCACGTACGCGGAGTGGAACGCGCTCGCCAACCGGACCGCGCGCCTGTTGCGCGAGGAGCTGGGCGTGGAGCGCCAGGACCGCGTGGCCGTGCTGGCGATGAACTGCACGGAGACGCTGGACCTGCTCTTCGCCTGCGGAAAGCTCGGCGCCATCGTCCAGCCGCTCAACTGGCGCCTCAGCGAGGCGGAGCTCGCGCGCACGTTGGCGGAGTCAGGTGCGAAGGTCCTCGTCTACGGCCCGGACTTCCGTGCCCAGGCCGTGGCTCTGCGGGAGCGGGTGCATTCCCTCCGGCACCTGGTGGCGCTCGCGCCCGTGGGGGATGAGCCCCGGGGTGTCCTCCCCTTCTCTGCGCGCGACGCCTTGCCGGCGACGGGGCTTCCGCGCGTCGAGCTCGAGGTGGACACGCCGTGGGTGCTCTGTCCCACCGGCGGCAGCACCGGCACCCCGAAAGCGGCCGTCCTCACCCACGGCAGCATCTCCGCGAACGCGCACAACACGGTGGTGAGCTGGGGCCTCACGCACGACGACGTGGCGCTGCTCAACGCGCCCCTCTTCCACACCGGTGGCCTCAACGTCTTCACGTTGCCGCTCGTCCACGTGGGCGGTGCGTCCGTGGTGTGCCGTGCCTTCAGCGTGGAGGAGGTGTTCGAACGCGTGGCGAGTGGACAGGTGAGCGTGCTGTTCGGCGTGCCCACCATGTTCATCGAGCTGCAGCGTCACCCGCGCTTCGAGGAGGTGGACTTCTCGCGACTGAAGCTCGTCATCAGCGGTGGGGCGCCCTGTCCCGACTCCGTCTTCCAGCGCTTCTTCGAGCATGGTGTGGACTTCCGCACCGGCTACGGCCTCACGGAGGCGGGCCCGAACACCTTCCACCTGCCGCCCTTCCTCGCGCGGGAGAAGCGTGGCGCAGTGGGCTACCCGCTGTGGCACGTGGAGGTGCGGCTCGACGGTGTCCCGGAGGATGGCCCGGGCGGTCCGGCCGAGCTGCTCATCCGCGGCCCCCATCTCTTCGCCGGCTACTGGGGCCGGCCCGAGGAGAGCGCCCGCGCGGTCGAGGGAGGGTGGTTGCACACGGGGGACCTCGCCACGCGGGACGCGGAGGGGTGCTACCGCATCGTCGGGCGTGCGAAGGAGCTCATCATCAGCGGCGGCGAGAACGTCTACCCCGCGGAGGTGGAGAGCGTGCTCTCCGGGCATCCTGCCGTGGCGGAGGTGGTCGTCATCGGCGTGCCGGACGCGAAGTGGGGCGAGGTGCCGCGCGCGGTCGTGGTGTGCCGCTCCGGAATGACCCTCTCCGTGGACGAGCTCCTGGGCTATTGCCGCGAGCGGCTGGCCCGGTTCAAGACGCCGCGCTCGGTGGTGCTGGTGGACGCGCTGCCGCGCACGGCGACGCTGAAGCTGGACCGTCGCGCCCTCACGGAGGCGCACGGAAAGCCCACCTGAGCCCAGCGTCCCCGCCAACTTCCCCTCTCCCCCTGGGAGAGGGACAGGGTGAGGGCAAGAGGGCGAAGCCGAGCCCCCCTACCCCACACCGACGTCAACTGCCCTGGGTCAGGTCCACCGTGGAAGGCGCAGGGGCCGGGTCCGCAGGCACCATTCGCTCCGCAGCGGTCGAAGCCGCGGAGAGCAGCAGCTCCGCAGCGAGCACGGTCCCCGAAGTATCGGCGACCACCGGTGTTGCCGGCACCGAAGGTGCGGCCAACTCCTGAGCGACGAGTGTCGAAAGAGGCGCGAGCGGCTGCTCCGTCTGTCCGCGCTTCCGGACCCACGCACGTGGGGCGTTCGAGGGCTGGCGCTGGACCGCGCCCTTCACCTCGCGCGCCTCTCCGCGAGGACGGCGGCCGCGCGGCAGGATGACCTCTGGAACCGACTGAGGCGCGACATCGAGCGACCACGAAGCGGGCAACCTCCCGCTCGACTCCAGCAGCCGGCGCCGCTGGTAGTGGGCGCCGCAGTAGCCACGCGAGCGATGGGGGCGGCGGCACCCGATGACGGCGCACGCGCGAGCGGTGGAGTCAGTGCGATCCCTCCCCTCGATCGAACCGCGACGCGCACCCCCGCGCGGGAGGGAGATGGGCTGGAGCGTCTGGGGCGCCGCGTCCTCGCGCCATGAGGAGGGAAGGCGCCCGGAAGCCATCAGATTGCGGCGCTGCTGGTAGTGCGCACCGCAGTAGCCACGCGAGCGGTGAGGCCGGTCACAGCCGATGACCGCGCAGCCGCGGGCTGACTCTTCGATCCTCGGTCGCTTGGCCGCCGGGCGTGCAACCGGCGCTGCGCGCTGGGCGGCAGCTCTGCCACGGGGGAGCCCCTGCGCAACACCTGGGTTCGCGCCGAGGAAGTCCGGCATGGACGCGAGCATCCGAAGCGTCGGAACCAGGGCGGACACCGTGGAGAACGTCTCCGCCAGCGCCTCGATGTCCGTGCGGAGCGGATCGAGCTGGTTCTTCACCTCGTTGCGGATTGCGCCACGGATCGCGGATTCGATGAGGTCCGCGGCGGGCATAGGGCCCACAGCGGGGCGCCCACGAAGCCCCGGTGCACCCGAGGTGCGACGTGCAGCGGCGGAACGGCGAGTCTTGGGAGCTCTCATGGTGGCGCCGGAAATAGCAAGCAGCCGATTTCAACGCAAGCAACACAGACAGACGAATTAGACAAAAAATGACCTGTTGCGGCCCGATGTACAAATTTGAACAAGCGAAAGCACGCAGGCGGACTCGTCTTGTTTCTGTCGTTTCAGCGACGACTCACCGCCCCGCAACGAGGAGCGACAGCCGCCGCGTGAGCTCCGCTCTCGCCGCCGCGTCCGCGACAGCCCCCGCGGACATCCGCTCCCGCGCCTCGGCCACGAGGGCCTCCGCGCGCTGCAGCGCCGCGAGTGCATCCTCGGTGGCGTTCTCCTGCACGCTGCGCCTGAGCACCTGAAGGAACTTCTCCGCGCGCTCCGCGAGTCGGCGGAAGTTCTCCTCCGCCTGCGCTCCCCCACCCGCCTCCGCGTGCTCCGCCTGCTCGCGCTCGAGACGCTCGAGTTCCTGCTGCTGCAGGTTGGGCCGGGCCTCCACCTTGAGCGACTCCATGGCCCCGGTGCGCAGCGACGTGGCCTTCACCGACAGCGTGCCGTCGCTCGAGAGCTCGAAGTGCACCTCGAGCGGCACGTCCCCGCGCTCGGCCCTCGGCAGCTCCTTCAGCAGCACCTCGCCGAGCACCCTGCAGTCGCGCGTGTACTCGCCCTCCCCCTGCACGATGCGGATCCGCGCCTCCTTCTGCCCGGACGTGCTCGGCAGGAACACCTCGCGCGCCATGCTCGGGATGCTCGTGTTCTTCTCCACGAGCCTCCGCACCCGCGCGCCCTGCATCTCCACCCCGAGCGAGTGGCTCGCCACGTCGATGAGCAGCGCCGCGCCCGACTGGCTCGCGAGCTCGTCCGCGTGCACCGCCGCTCCCAGCGCCACCACCTCGTCCGGGTTGAGCCCCGTCGCCGGTGCCTTCGCGAAGAACTCCGTGACGAGCCTGCGCACCAGCGGAACCCGCGTCATGCCCCCCACCAGCAGCACCGCGTCCACGGCGTCCGGCGTGAGGCCCGAAGCCGCCATCACCTGCTCGCACACCGTCAGGCAGCGGCGCGAGAGCGGCTCGCAGAGCGTCTCGAAGAAGGAGCGGGTGAGCGCCGTGCTCAGCTCGAGTCCACCACGGCCCTGCGCGAGGTCCCCGAGCTCCACCACCGAGATGGTCGCCTCCTGCTCGTGCGTGAGCTGGCGCTTGGCCTGCTCGGCGGCGACCTTCAGCCGGCGCATGGACACCGTGTCCCGCGCCACCTCCTCCACCCTGTCCGGGGGCAGCTGGGCCAGCAGCCACTGGACGATGCGGTGGTCGAAGTCCTCGCCCCCCAGCACCGGGTCCCCGCCCGTGGCCACCACCTCGAAGACACCCGACTGCACCTGGAGGATGGACACGTCGAAGGTGCCACCGCCCAGGTCGAACACCAGCGCGCGCCCCTCGAAGCCCTTCGTCAAGCCGTAGGCCACGGCCGCCGCGGTGGGCTCGTTCACCAGCCTCAGCACCTGGAGGCCCGCAACCTGCGCTGCCTCCTTGGTGGCCTGGCGCTGGCCGTCGTCGAAGTTCGCGGGGACGGTGATGACCGCCTTGCGCACCGCGCGCCCGAAGAAGGCCTCCGCGTCCGCCTTCAGCTCGCCCAGCACCATGGCGGACACCTGGGTGAGCGGAAGCAGCTGGTCCGCGAGCCGCATCCGCGTGTCGCCGGAGGGGCCGGACACCAGCGTGAACGGCAGCGTGCCCCGCGCCTCCTGCGCCAGCTCGGGGCTGAAGCGCCGTCCCAGGAAGCGCTTCGTGGCCCACGCCACCCTCGAGGGATGGGTCTCCGCGAGCGAGGCCGCTGCCTCGCCCACCAGGCGTTCACCCTGGGGCGTGAAGCCCACCATGGACGGGGTGAGCCGGCTGCCGGCGCGGTTGGGGATGATGCGCGGACGCCCGCCCTCCACCGTGGCCACGGCGCTGTTCGTCGTCCCCAGATCGATTCCAACCACCGGCTCGCGCATGTTCGGGGCCGGCATCATTCCATCCCCACCCCCCTCGCGCCTACTCCAACCCCTGCGCCACTGATGTGGGACATGAGGGAGCACGGGGGACCCGGCGCCGGGCAGCGTTGTCCCCACCCCGGGGGCGTGCTAAGGGCGCCCCCGTCATGGTGAATCTGTCGATCGCGCGCCGGTACGCCCGGGCCCTGCTGTCCGTGGCCGTGGAGACGAACAGCCTGGAGGCCGTCCAGAAGCAGCTCGCCGGGCTCACCGCCCTCTTCGGGGCGAACGCCGAGCTTCACGACGTGCTCATCAACCCGGCCTACAGCAAGGACGCCCGCGGCCGCGTGGTGGAGGCCGTGCTGCAGTCCATGGGGGACGTGTCGCCGGTCCTGTCGAACGCCCTGAAGCTGCTCAACGACCGCAACCGCCTCGGCTACCTGCCCGACATCGCCCGCGTCTTCCGCGACATGGCGGACGCTCGCGCCGGCCGGGTGCGCGGCCGCGTCACCTCCGCCGTCGCGCTCTCGCCGGAGACGGTGGAGCAGCTCGCGATGCACCTGCGCGGCGTCACCCAGCGCGACGTGGTGCTGGAGACGCGCGTGGATCCGGGCCTCATCGGCGGCGTGTCCGCGCAGGTGGGGAGCACCCTGTACGACGGCTCGCTGCGCACGCAGCTCGAGCAGATCCGGCGCGAGCTCGCGTCCCGGTGACGTGCCCTCACCCTGTCCCTCTCCGGAGGGAGAGGGGAAGGGAGCTCAAGGCGCCGTCCGCCGCGCCACCTGGAGGAAGGCGAGGCACATCTCGTCCTCCGTGCCCTCGCCCCAGTTCACCTCACCCATGGGTGAGAGGAAGCCGCCCGCCTCCCGCCGCTCCGACGTGTTGTCGTAGACGCAGCGGATGGTGACGACGTCGCTCGAGCGGATGTCGATGGACTGCACCGGCTGGTAGCCGTTCTGCCAGTGGAAGTCCCAGCGCGGGATCTCGAGGAGCGTGGTGGTCTGCCCCGCGCGCGTGCGCGTGAGCACGAAGTGCTTGCCGAGCATGTGCATGTGCCCGGTGAGGCCCACGATGTCGAGGCCGTTTGGCCCGAAGAAGAACGTAAAGAAGCCGCCGGACCACGCGTCGGCAGTGAGGGCCGCCTCCTCCACGTGGTCCACGGCCCCCGGCGGGATGTTCAGCTGCGGGTCCGCCACCGGGATGGTCATCGTCTCCCGCAGCGTGGACTCGGTGCCCTTCGGTGCGAACGCCAGCTCCAGCCGGGTGCGGTCCGGCTGCGTGACTCCCTGCGCTCGGAGGTTGTAGTGCACCTGGATGACCGCCACCTGGCCCACCTCGAGCGGCGCCCCGGTCCCCTCGGGCTGCTTCAACGCGCTCGCCCCTGGCGCCCACGCCCCGAGCATCTGCGGGAAGCCCTGGGGCGTCATGCCCGGGGGCTCCGACCGTCCGAAGCACTGGTAGCCGGGGCGCCCATCCTGCCCCTGCGCCGCTTCGAGCGCCGCCCGGTCCGCCGCGACGTACGCGGTGACGATGACGTGGTGCACGGCCGCCCGGTTGCCCGGGGTGATGCGCAACCCCGTCACCATGCGCGCCTCCGTGAGGCCCAGGTCCACCACGAAGCAGCGGTAGTCATCGCGCAGCCGTGAGTCCGGCACGTAGTCGTGGCCGGTGTCCACGCTCACCTCCGGTGCCCCGATGTCCACCACCTTCGGTGCAGGGAGAGCGGCGGCGTTCGCGGCGTCCCCCAGCGGCGCTCCCGCCTGCGCCCAGCGCTGGAGCATGTCGATCTGCGCGTCCGTCAGGCGCGGGTCGTTGTGCATCGCCGGTGAGTCGCCGCCCGGCATCCACGGCGGCATCAGGCGCGCCGCCGTGGCCGCGGCGATGGCGGGGGCCCGCTGCTGCGCACTCTCGGGCGTGGTGAGGGCCATGGGCGCCACCCCGCCCTCCACGTGGCAGCCGCTGCACGAGCCCGCGAGGAGCGGCGCGACGTCCTGGTAGTACGTGGGGCCATCCCCTGAGGGGCCCGGGTCCCCGGAGTTGCCTGCGCAGCTCACCAGGAGGAGGAGCAGACCGGACGACGCTGCGTGCGACTTCGTCATGTGGGACTCGCGAGAGGAGATGAGGCTTCGTCCGGAAGTGTAGACACCGGAGGCGTGCTTCAGCGCGTGTCCGTCTGCGCCGGAAGGGCGAACTTCGGCTTGCGCGCAGTGGGCCGGCCCCTGCGTGACGCTTGTCTGTTGGATGGGCGCTGTCGTCCCTCGACGCTCGACACGTTGTGAGGGGCGAGCGTGAGCCGCTTCTTCTAGGGTGACGCTCCGAGCCCGCGCGTCGAGCGGCTCGCGTGGAGCGCGCCATGGGAAGCCGCACGCACGTGTTGACCCTCCGCCACCCTGCCCTCGCGACGTGGCAGTCCGTGCTGCACCAGGTGCTCGCGCGGCGCCACGCACCCGCGGGCTCGGCGGAGGGGCTCTCCGCGACCGCCGGACACCCCGCCATGACGTGCACCGTGGGGGCGGCGCCAGAAGAGGTGGCCGCGCATGGGACCTCCAGGGCCCCGGACCGGCCGAAGGGGTTCGACACCTGCGCGCGCTTGTTCGTCCGGCTCGTCCTCGCACGCTTCCACGGGCGCGTGGAGGAGGCGGAGCTGCTCCAGAGCGAGCTGCGTTTCCTGACGTGCGACCCGCTGTGGGCGGAGACGTGGCTCGAGTACGAGCGCACGCACCTGCGCCACGCGGAGCGCTTCTACCGGCGGCACACCTCTCTCGACGACTTCATCCTCCCCGAGCTTCCCGAGAAGGCCACGGTGGCGCTGCTCGCGGACTGGGGCACGGGGATGCCGGACGCGCAGGCGCTGCTCGAGCAGGTGGCCGCCTTCCGTCCCGACGTCATCGTCCACCTGGGCGACATCTACTACTCCGGCACGCCGCACGAGGTGCGGGCCCACTTCCTCACGCCCTTCTCGCGCGTCTTCGGCACCCACCCGCCGCGGGTGTACTCGCTCGCGGGCAACCACGACCGGTACTCGGGGGGCGAGGGCTACCGACAGCTCCTCGAGGCGCTCGGGCAGCCGGCCAGCTACTTCTGCCTGCGCAACCGCTTCTGGCAGCTGCTCGCCGTGGACACGGGCTTCCACGACGCGCCCAATCCGCGCGAGCTCGCGGCCACCCTCACCCGCCTGGAGGACTCCGAGGTGGCGTGGGTGCTGGACAAGGTGCGACGCGCGGACGAGGGCCTCCCGCCGGGCGCGGGACGGCGCGGCACGGTGCTCCTCTCGCACCACCAGCTCTTCACCTTCGCGGGCGTGGGCCACGACGCACGGAAGCGGCCGCTCGCCGTCAACCCGAACCTTCATGCGCAGCTGGGGCCAGCGCTCCCCGACGTGGCGCTGTGGCTGTGGGGGCACGAGCACAACGTGCTCGTCTTCGAGCCGTACGCGGGGCTCCAGCGTGGACGCTGCATCGGCGCGGGCGCGGTGCCGAACCTGGTGAACGCGCAGCTGAACGAGACGCGCGCGGGGCTGCTTCCTCCACCGGGTGAGTCGAGGCCTCCGCGACGCGTGCCCGGGACGCGGCTGGGGAACGACGGCGTCGTGGACAACCACGCGTACGCCATCCTCACGCTGGAGGGGCCGCGGCTGACGGCGCGGTACTACCAGGCCCGGAGCGATGTGCTGTTGCCGGGGAAGGTGCCGCCTCCGGGGGAGCCGCTGTATGTGGAGACGGTGGAGGCGCCGCGGGGTTGAGGGAAGGTGGGGAGGAGGTGACTCAGAGGAGCGTGCCGGTGAGGAGGACGGTGGCCGCGGAGAAGTAGATGATGACGCCGCTCAGGTCCACGAGCGTGGCCACGAAGGGGGCGGAGGCGCTCGCCGGGTCCAGCCCCAGTCGCCTCAGCAAGAAGGGAAGCATGCTGCCCGTGACGGCGCCGAAGAGGACCACTCCCGCAACGGAGAGGCCCACGGTGAGCGCGAGCCTCGCCGCGTGCTCGCCGTAGCTGTCGAACAGGGACTGCCAGAGGAGGATGCGCCCGGCGCCCACCGCTCCGAGGGCGAGGCCGAGAGAGATGCCCGCCATCACCTCGCGCCGGGAGACCCGCCACCAGTCGCGCAGACGCACCTCGCCCAGCGCGAGCGAGCGGATGATGAGCGTGGAGGCCTGGCTTCCCGTGTTGCCGCCGGAGCTGATGATGAGCGGCACGAAGAGGGAGAGCACCGCCGCCTTCTGGATGGCGTGCTCGAAGCGTCCCATGGCGCTCGTCGTGAGCATCTCTCCAACGAAGAGAATCAGGAGCCAGCCGATGCGCTTCTTCAGCATCCCGAGGAAGCCCACCTCGAAGTAGGGCGCGTCGAGGGCCTCCATGCCGCCCACCTTCTGGATGTCCTCGGTGGCCTCCTCCTGGACGACCTGGACGATGTCGTCGAGGGTGACGATGCCCTTCATGTGCCGCTCGTCGTCCACCACGGGGATGGCGATCAGGCCATGCTCCGTGAAGAGGCGGCTCACCGTCTCCTGGTCCGTCTCCTCGGTGACGGACACCACGTCGCGCTCCATGATGTCCGCCACACGCTTGGCGGGGGCGGCATGGAAGAGCTGGCGCAGGGACACCACGCCCAGCAGCACCTGCTTCGCGTCCAGGACGTACGCGTAGTAGACGGTCTCCACCTTCTCCCGCGTCTGCTTGCGCAGGTAGCTGATGGCCTCGTCGATGGTCATCTCCGGGCGCAGCCGCGCGAAGCGCGGGTTCATCAGTCCGCCCGCCTCGTCCTCCGCGTAGGCGAGGAGCGCGTGCACCTCCCGGCGCGTCGTCTCGTCGAGCTCCGAGAGCAGGCTCTCGCGGTCCTCGGGGTCCGCGGCCTGCACGAGGTCCACCGCGTCGTCCGGGGGCAACAGGCGCAGCCAGGTGCGCCGCTCGCCGGGGCCCATCGCCAGGAGGAGCTCCAGCTTCTCCTGCGCGCTCAGGGAGATGAAGAAGTCGTCCGCGGTGGCGTGCGGGACGAGCTTGAAGCTCTCCACCCGCTCGTCCCTCGAGAGCGCCGGCCATGCATCCCTCAGCTCGTGCGGGAAGATGGGCTCGGCGTCCATGACCGTCATGGGGACCTCCTCGGGGGCGCGAGGGCGATTTGGGGTGGGCGCGGGCCTCGGCCGTGCGCGCGGCCCGGGCGGGCGACCGCGTGGCGGCTGGCGCGCGCTCCACTACCAGAGGGCCTGCGCCGCGGGAACCCCGAATCCGCGAGGGTCGGCGGCCAGCGAGGTCCCGCTCAGGAAGCGCGTGCCTGGGTCCGCGCACCCGCGGGCAGCGGAGGCGTCTGCACCCTTGGCGCGCGGACCAGCTGCACCACGCCCCACAGGACGAGCGCCATCACCACGAACTGGGCCGGCGTGAGACCGAGGTAGCGCGCGTCCACGTAGGAGAGGTCCGTGGCGCGCAGGAAGTCGAGGAAGAAGCGGGCCGTGCCGTACAGGACGGCGAGGAGGGGCAGGAGCCGGTCCTTCAACAGGCCACGGCGGTTGAGCAACATCAGGAGCCCGAAGCACGCGAAGAGGACGAGCGCGTCGTACAGGCCCAGGTCGTGCCGGATGCCCCCACCGGGCCAGCCGGCCACCGCGAGCGGGAAGTCCGTGAGGCGGCCCGGGTGGTCGTGCACCGCGAAGCAGCCCAGCCGCGCGATGCCCCACCCCATCGACACGCCGAGCGCGAGCGGGTCTCCGTACGGCGCGAAGGGGACACCCTTGCGGCGGAAGAAGACGAAGGCAGCGATGATGCCGCCGAGCAGCCCGCCCATGGAGGACAGGCCGTCCCACACCTTGAGCACCTGCAGCGGGCTCTTGGCCAGCTCCTCCGGGTGGTAGAAGAAGAGGTGCACCAGGTGCCCCGACACCACGCCGGCGAGCACGCCCCAGAAGGCGAAGTCCGCGAGCACCTGCGCGGACAGGCCCCGGCGCTCCGCCTCCTTCCCGCACAGCCGCGCGGCCAGGAGGATGCCCACGGCGACGAGGATGCCGAAGGGGTTGATGCTCAGTGGACCGAGCTGCAGGGTCGGCGGGGAGAAGTACGGAATCATGGACCTTGAGTACGCCTGAGACGGGGGAAGACTTTCACCACCCCTGACAGCGGGCGGCACAGCGGACAGGCATGCAGGCCGTGGCGCCTGGGCGCAAGGAGATTCGCGCCCGGGGCGGCGCTCGCTCGCCTGCCACACCTACAGCCGCACACGCCGCAGCCGCAGCGCATTGGCCACCACGGACACGCTGGAAACGCTCATCGCCGCGCTGGCGATGATGGGGCTGAGCAGCAGGCCGAAGGCAGGGTAGAGAATCCCCGCCGCCAGCGGCACGCCAAGGGTGTTGTAGACGAAGGCGAAGAAGAGGTTCTGGCGGATGTTGCGCAT
>JAKEEX010000694.1 GCA_022616315.1 Myxococcaceae bacterium | reverse complement strand
GGGCTCGCGGAGGCGAGCAGCGGCGGCACCACGGCGGCCGGCTCGGGCGAGACGATGCTGCGCTCGATGGCGGCGAGCATGGAGCCCATGTCCGTCAGGTCGGCGGCGAGCACCACCTCGGTGTTCTTGCGCGCGAGCAGCGACATGCGCTGCAGGTAGCCCTGGGCGAGGCGCATGCGCACCGCCTCGGCGCCCCCCTCGGAGACGAGCGTGCGACCCATCTTCTCGATGGACTCCGCGGTGGCGCGGGCGATGGCGAGGAATTCCGCCGCCTTGCCCTCCGCCTCGTTCACCCGGCGGCGCATCTCGCCCTCCGACTTGTTGATGAGCTCCTGCTTCTGGCCCTCGCTCTCGTTGATGCGGGTGAGCTTCTCGCCCTCGGCCCGCGCCAGCACCGCGCGCCGCTCGCGCTCGGCGTTCATCTGCCGCTCCATCGCCTCGCGGACGGAGAGCGGCGGCACGATGCCCTTCACCTCGTAGCGGTGGACGCGGATGCCCCACGCCTCGCTCACCTCGCCCAGCGCCGCGAGCACCCGGGAGTTGATGAGGTCGCGCTCCTCGAAGGTGCGGTCCAGGTCGATGGTGCCGATGACCGAGCGGGTGGTCGTCTGCACCAGCTGGATGGCGGCCTCGCGGTAGTTGGTGATGCCGTAGCTCGCCGCCACCGGGTTCACCACCGACAGGTAGAGGATGCCGTCCACCTCCACCTTCACGTTGTCCTTCGTGAAGCAGTCCTGCGGCGGCACCTCGATGGCCGCCTCCTTCAGGTCCTGCACGTAGGCGAGGCGGTCGAAGAAGGGGATGAGGAAGTGGAAGCCGGGGTTGAGCGTGCCGTGGTAGCGCCCGAGCCGCTCGATGATGTAGGCGCTCTGCGTCGGCACCAGCTGCACTGCCTTGATGAAGCGCACCGTCACGTAGAGCAGTCCGGCCGCCCAGATGAGTCCTGCGAGCGTGTCCAGTCCTGCGAGCGTGTCCATGAGGGTCGTCTCCTGGAGGTCCGAAGAGGGCGGATGCTTCAGCCGCGCAGCCGCGAGATGCCCTCGACGAGCCCCTTCAGGCTCGCGAGCTGCTGGGGAACCACGGTCACCTCGGCGGTCTCGAGCACCTTGCCCATCTCGGTGATGTACTGCTCGACGAGCTGCGTCTGCAGCGCGAGCTCCCCGCCCGGCTTGCGGATGGCCTCGGCCACCAGCCGGGCGCCCTCGGCGGTCGCCTCCGCGACGAGGCGGATCTCCGCCGCGCGGCCCTCGGCCTCGTTGATGCGGCGCTGCTTCTCGCCCTCGGAGAGGTTGACCGCGTGCGCGCGCTCTCCCTCGGAGATCTGGATCTTCGCCTCCTTCAGGCCGCTCGACTCCACGATGGCGGCACGCTTGGCGCGCTCCGCCTCCATCTGCTTCTCCATGGTCTCGATGACGCGCTTGGAGGGCGTGATGTTGCGGATCTCGTAGCGGACCATCTTCACACCCCAGGGCGCGGAGGCCTTGTCGATCTCGCGGATGATGGCGTCGTTGATCTGCTCGCGCTCGGAGAAGGTCTCGTCGAGCGTCAGCTTGCCGATCTCCGAGCGCATGGTGGTCTGCGCCAGGTTGATGGTGGCGAGCCTGTAGTTGGCGATGCCGTAGCTCGCCTTGTGCGCGTTCATCACCTTCAGGTAGACGATCCCGTCCACCTCGACCTGGATGTTGTCGCGGGTGATGCAGGTCTGGCTCGGGATGTCGATGACCTGCTCGCGCATCTCGTGGCGGTACGCGGCGCGGTCGAGGACCGGGAGCATGAAGTGGAAGCCCGGCTCGAGCACGCCGGCGAACCTGCCGAGGCGCTCCTTCACCACGTTCTCACGCATGGGCACCACGATGAACGTCCGGCTGATGAGGAGGACTGCGACGGCGCACAGCAAGGTGAACGCGAGGAACATCCGGGCTCCTTTCGCTCCGCGAGGAGACGGGGGCGGCGCTCAGCCGACCCGGGGATGCGAGGGAAGGGCTGCTGGCTCCGGACGGGAGAGCGGCGCGTCGTCGGGCGCGGGCTCCACCACCCAGGCGAGGTTGTCACGGAGCACGAGTCGTGCGCGGGCGCCCCTGGGGATGGCGGCGCCGGTGCTGGTGGCGGGCCACGTGGTTCCATCCCAGCGGATGCGTCCGGCGCGGTCGTCACCGTGGATGTCCTCGGTGACCTCGACGATGGCGCCGTAGGCGCGGGCATCCTCGCTGGTGGACGCGTGGGTGCGCTCGCCCGCGCCGAAGTACTTCACCAGCGTGGAGCGCAGCAGGAGCACGTACGCTCCGGAGCTCACGCCCCAGAGAGCGAGCGAGGTCGGGAGGCTCTCGACGAAACCCAGCACGCGTGCGAGTGCGACGGTGAGCGCCCCAGCCCCGAGGAAGGCCGCGACGAGGCCGGGCAGGAAGAGCTCCGACGCGAGCAGGACCGCGCCGGCACCGACCCACAGCCAGGTGATGCTCGAAGGGTCCATGGTCCCGGCAATCTAGCCCGGGCACACCGCGGCCGTGCAAGCCGCCCCGGCCCGTCCGGAGCGCCTCACGTGGACCCGGGTGACGATGCGCGAACCGCTTCTCCTGATGCGCAGCTACTGCGCAGTCGCCTCGAGCAGCTCGACCTCGAAGACGAGCACGGCGTTGGGCTGGATGGAGCCATATCCGTCGACGCCGTACGCCAGCTTGGAGGGGAGGACGAGCTTGCGCTTGCCGCCGACCTTCATCCCCTGCACACCCTCCTCGAAGCCCTGGATGAGCGAGTTCGCTCCCAGGATGAACTGCATCGGGGTGCGCCCCTCGGACCTGGACGAGTCGAACTGGGTGCCGTCCGTGAGCCAGCCCGTGTAGTGGACCGTCAGCTCCATTCCGGAGAGGGCTTCTGCACCGGTGCCGACCACCACGTCCTGAACGTAGAGGCCGCTCTCGCGCTTCTCCATGGTCGTGAGGTCCACCCCGAGCTCGGCGGCGTAGGTTTCCTCGGCAGGGTCACCCGTGGGCCCGAAGGCGACGAGCTCCACCTCGTAGACGAGCACGGCGTTGGCGGGGATGACGCCAAAGCTGATGCTGCCCAGGGCGAGGGAGGAGGGGAGGACGAGCTTGCGCTTGCCGCCCACCTTCATCCCGTACATTCCCTCCTCGAGGCCCGGGAGGACCTGGTGCGCTCCGAGGACGAACTGGATGGGCTCGCGTCCCTCGTCGTGGGTCGACGCGAACTTCGTGCCGTCCGTGAGCCAGCCCGTGTAGGCCACGATGACATGCGTCCCGTCCCCGGCCTCGGGGCCCGTGCCCTCCACGAGGTCCTGCACGTAGAGGCCGCTCTCGCGCTTCTCCATCGTCGAGAGGTCCACACCCAGCTCCGACGCGAACCTTTCGTCGGCCGGGTCACCCGATGGCGCGCACGCGACCAGGAGGAGGAGAGGGAGGGCCAGGAGATGGCGGGACATGAGGTGGGCTCCAGGGCGCCAGCGCGCGAAGGGGAAGGGTGACGGAGGATGCCCAGCTTCGAGGCCGCTCCGCACCTCCCGGATGCTGCCACGGCTTTCCGGAAAGGGGTGTGTGTAGAACGCCTGCCCTCTCTCCCGGGGAGGTGCAGGGGGGCCTGGGCGGGAGACACCGCTGGTCCGGTGGGAAGGACACCGGCCAGGGGAGCTGCTCGAGCGCAACCCCTGGGACCGGCTACAGGACACCAGGCCGGATGCTGCCCTCCTTCCGCGTGCCCAATCTCACGGGAGAATCGGAAGTAGCGCAATGTCCGCCACCGGGGAGCCGACCACCGCTGATTCGAGTGCGCTCGAGCGCATTCCCGCGACGACAACCGAGCTCGAAGAGGCCCGGGAACGTCTGTGGACCATCATGGCGGCGACGCCAGACCTGGTTTGCTTCTCCGACAGCCAGGGACGCATCCTCTACATGAACGCGGCCGGCAGGAGAATGCTGGGGCTGAGCGCGGAGGAGGACGTCACCCAGCTGTTCGGCCCGGACATCCAGGCCCGGTGGGCCGCGGCCCTCGTCATCCGCGAAGGTCTCCCGACCGCCCTGCGCGAAGGCGTGTGGCGCGGTAACTCGGC
>JAKEEX010000693.1 GCA_022616315.1 Myxococcaceae bacterium | reverse complement strand
CTCATAGCGCACGCTCACCACACGCGCCCACCCGGTGCCCGCGCAGGCGCGCCCCACCCACAATGGGCTTTCTGCGGTGGACACTCCTCAGCGCCTGCGGGTCGCGTCCAGCACCAGGCGCTCCAGGCGGGACACCGCGGTCTCCAGCACACCCATGGCGGGACCGAAGGAGAAGCGCACGTAGCCGCGGAAGCGGCTGGGCCTCCCGCGCCGGCGCTTTCCGGGGTTGACGTCGAAGAACTCCCCCGGGACGACAATCACCTTCTCTTCGAGCGCCGCGCGGAAGAAGCCCATGCCCTCGTCGAGCGGCGCCGGGAGCCCGGACACGTTGCCCCACACGTAGAAGGTGCCGTCCGGCGCGCGGTCCGTCCGCACCCCCAGCCGCTCCAGCCGGGTGAGGAGGAGGTTGCGCTTCTCGCGGAACGCGCGGTGGAGTGCCTCCGTCTCCGCCACCACGTGCGCCTCCTCGAGCAGAGGGATGGCCGCGCGCTGGAGGGGCCGGCTGCCGCCGCCGTCCAGAAAGCTGCCCGCGCTGCCCATGGCCTCGATGACGGGGCGCGGGCCCACCGCCCACGTCATGCGCCAGCCGGGGTAGCGCCAGTTCTTCGTGAGCCCGTCGAAGAGGACCACGGGGTCCTTGTCCACGTCCTCCACGTACCTCGCCGCGCTCTCCACCGGCAGCTGCCCGGGGCGGCCGGTCCAGATGTAGTGCGAGTAGAACTCGTCGATGAGCAGCGTGCAGTCCAGCTCGCGCGACAGCGCCACCCAGCGCGCAAGCTCTTCGCCCTGCACCAGCTTGCCGGTGGGATTGCCGGGGTTCGAGAAGAGGAGGGCGGACAGGCCGCGTCCGGTCACCTCGCGCCGGAGGTCCTCCACGCCGAAGGCATAGCCGCGCTCGCCCTCCAGCAGGATGGGGATGGCGGTGAACGCCTTGAAGACGTCCAGGAGCTCCTCGTACGCGGTGTAGTCCGGCAGGAAGTGGCCCAGGTTGATGGGTCCGAGCGCGGCCGCCGCGCGGGTGAGCGACGCGCGCCCGCCGCCGGAGACGCAGACGTTCTCCGCGGTGTACTGGCTCCTCAGCCCGCGCCGGTAGAGACGGTTGTAGAGGCCGGCGATGGCCTCCCGCAGCTCCCAGAGGCCCGCGACCGGCGCGTACTCCTGGTCCGCCACGTCGATGGGCACCGCCTTGATGCGCGGCGGCGCGCCGGGGAGCTCGCCGGTCTCCGGCTGGCCCTGGCCCAGGTTGCACCACGCAGGGTCGTCCTGGCGGAAGCCGCGGGTGCCGGCCTCGTTGGTGACGAAGATGACGCCCGTGCGTGGCACGGGACGGAACGCGGCGGGGTAGGCGGGAGGAGTGGGGCGCGCCTCGCTGGACATGGGCGGTATCTCCCCCCGTTGCAGGTCAGCTGTCCAGCGACGCGCGCAGGAACCAGCTGTGCTTCTCGAACGCGGTGACGATCAGCGTGAACAGGTCCGCGGTGTCCGTGTCCCCGACCTCCTCGGCCACTCCGCGGCTGTCGCGCACGCCCTTGAGGTAGACGTCGAAGCGTTCCGCCAGCAGGCGCACGTGCTCCAGGTCCTTCGTGGTCTCCTGCGGGTAGTCCGGCAGGCGCGACACCCGGCTCACGTGGCGGGCGGTGCCGTAGGCCCTGGCGCCCAGGGTGACGGCGCGCTCGGCCACCTGGTCGTTGAAGGCCGCCAGCTCCACCGCGAACGTCTCGAAGAGCGGGTGCAGCGCGGCGAAGTGCATGCCCTTGATGTTCCAGTGGGCGACCTTGAGCTGGCTGTGCAGGTCCAGGCCGTCCGCGAGGCGGGCGTTGAGGGCATCGGCCACCTTCACGCGAGCGCCCTCTGGCAGGGGGTTGGGGCTGGTGTACATGAACGGTCTCCTTGGGGTGAGGGTGGGAGGGAAAAGGAAGGGGCCCCGGAGGACAGGCGTGTGCCTCCCCCGGAGCCCCCTGTCCGGCCGCGCATGGCCGGCCGCGAGCGCTCAGACCTCCAGCGCGACGGCCGCCGCGTGCACCGTGGCGGCGATACGGACCGCGTCGTGGACGTGCTGGTCCGTCAGGCCCCCGTGCAGCACCACCTGCTCATGGCTGCGCACGCACATCTCGCAGCCGTTGATGGCGCTCACCGCGAGGCAGAGGAGCTCGAAGTCCGCCTTGCTGGTGGCCACCTGCGCCAGGCGCTGCATGCGCAGCTTCGGGGGCATGGTGTTGTACGCCTTGTCCGCGCCCATGAAGTGGCGGAAGCGGTAGTAGACGTTGTTCATCCCCATCAGCACCGCCGCCGCCTTCGCGTCGTCGAGGACCGCATCGGGGACTCCCGCCGCCTTCGCGTCCTCCTGGATGGCGGTGCGGAGCTCCTCGTTGCGCGCCGCGAACGCGCAGGCCAGTGCCACGCCCCACTTCTGCTCCTGGGACAGCACCTGGCTGTCCAGGACGGACTGGAGGTTGAGCCGGATGTCGCGCGCGGCGTCCGGCAGCTTCTCCCGGATGGCCTCGATGGCGCTCACCTGGGTCACCCCGCCTTCTTCATCTTCTGGGTCAGGGTCTCCTGGCCCTTCTCCCAGTTGCAGGGGCACAGCTCGTCCGTCTGCAGCGCGTCGAGGGCGCGCATCACCTCGCCCACGTTGCGGCCGACGTTCAGGTCGTTCACGTTGAGCCAGCGGATGATGCCGTCCGGGTCCACGATGAACGTGGCACGCAGCGCAACACCCTCCTGCTTGTGGAGGATGCCCAGCGCCTGGCACAGCTCGCGCTTGGTGTCCGCCAGCATCGGGAAGGGCAGGTTCTTCAGGTCGGCATGCTGCTGACGCCACGCCAGGTGGGAGAAGTGGCTGTCGGTGGAGGCGCCCAGCACCTGCGCACCACGGTCACGGAAGTCCTTCTCCTTCTTGCCGAACTCCACGATCTCCGTCGGGCAGATGAAGGTGAAGTCCAGCGGCCAGAAGAAGTAGACCTTCCACTTCCCCTGGTGGGACTTGTCGGAGAGCTCCTGGAACTCCTTGCCCTTCTCCAGGCTCACCGCCGCCTGCAGCTTGAACTCGGGGAACTTGTCGCCAACGCTCAGCATGGTGTGTCTGCTCCTTGGCCTTGCTGCCAGAGAAGGGGGCCCTTGCTCGCACCCCCGGTTCATTCTGCGGCGCGCACGAGAGAGCACCCCCCGTGGCAAGTCAACGCGCCGCCGTTGGCCGGAGATGTAAACCCGTTCCTGCGTGAACGCCACCCGATTGTGGGTGTAGTACCGAAAATTCGGAAGAACATCGCACTGAAATATCGGTGCGCCGGTGTTAGGGTGTCCGCATGAGTGACGTGGAGCGACCGACTGGGGAGGAGCTGACCCTTGGCCTCCGGGCGCTGGTGGCGCTGGCCTCGGGCGAGGATGGGGGCGAGGAGCTGCTGCGGCGGGGGCTGGATGGGCTCGGCCGCGTGGTGCGCTACGACCTCGCCGCGGTCTTCCTCCTCGAGGGGGGAAGGCTGGTGCTCCGGGTGGCGCGGGGGCCTCTCGCGGACGCACGCGTGCGCTCCCACACCCTGGAGCTCTCGCGGTTTCCCTCCATCCAGGAGGCCCTCGAGACGCGGCGGGCGCGCACCTTCACGGAGGCCGACCACGCGCACGGCGAGGGGGACCCGT
>JAKEEX010000692.1 GCA_022616315.1 Myxococcaceae bacterium | reverse complement strand
TGCTGCAGGGACTGCGCCTGGTACGCCTGCCGCGCGTCCTCCGGGCCTTCTGCCGGCAACGCACCCCGTCTCTCCAGCAGACAACGTGGTGAAGACGGCGCGCCAGGTGCTCGGGAGGTAGGGCGCGGCGTCGGCAAAGGCGGGAGCGGGCGGTGGCTCCCGTCGGAGGGCGTGGCCCCGGCTCCCCGTGCGACACTCGCGAGGGCGCTCAGTGGCGCAGCTCGAGCTCGCGTTTGGGCGCGGGCTCCGGCTGCTTCTCGGACACCATGCCCCTCACGCGCTCCGCGAGCACCTTCAGCCTGCCGCCCTTCGGGTGCACGTACTCCACGTGCTCGGGGATGAAGCGGATGAGCGCGAGGTCCGGCGCGTCGGGCCCCTGTGGGAACCAGGGCCTCCAGCTCGAGCTCCACATGCGGTGGATGAGCTCACGGTCGCGCACCAGCTCGCCCCGGCCGGACATGGAGATGTAGCTGGAGTCACGGGCGCCGGCGTGGAAGGACAGCCCGCACCGGCCGTCCACCTCCAGCTCGTGCACCTTGCTGGTGTCCACCCGGGTGGCGAACCAGAGCTCATCCCCCGGGCCGTGCTCCTGCTGCAGCGCCATGGGGCGGCTGTGCAGGCGCCCCTCCTCGTCGCGCGTGGTGAGCATGGCGGTGCTGTAGCCCGAGAGCAGCTCCTCCAGCTCCCGCCGGTCCCCGGGCTCGCCACGGCCGTGCGTGGTGTAGGCCATTCGCTGTGTCCTCCGTGTCCGCAGGAAGGTACGGACCGCCATGGCGCGAGCGGGAGGGCGCGGCGCGACGTCCCGGGAGGCGCCCGTCCTCGTTCCGGGCGGGCGGGGGACCGCTGGGCCGCGGCGAGCGACTTGCGCTAAAACGTGGGTCATGACCCTGCCCGCCCAACGTCTGCTCGACCTTCTCTGGGACCGCTACGCCGCCGAGGTGCCCTACGCGCGCGCCTTCGTGTCGCTCTCGGGGGGCACCTTCAGGAACGACCACGTCGCCTTTCGCTCGCTCGCACGGCCCGGCGGAGGCCTGAGCCTGCTCATCCCCACCTTCGAGCAGCTGGGCTGGAGGCTGGGCGGCGAGTACACCTTCCCCGACACGCACCTCTTCGCGGTGCACATGTCGCACCCTGCGGGCCTACCCCGCGTCTTCCTCTCCGAGCTCCGGGCGAGCGAGCTGTCCAGCGAGGCGCAGCGCCTGCTGGCCTCCCTGCCTGCGGATCCTCCGCCGCCCACCGACGTGGAGTCGCTGGCCAACTGGTTCTCGGGGCCCGAGGCGCCTGTGAACGAGGGCACGCTGCTCACGCTGGAGCGCGAGTCCCAGTACGCCGCGTGGCTGCTCGCCTTCGGCCGCAAGGTAAACCACTTCACCGGCTCGGTGGATGACGTGGAGGTGTGGCAGAAGCGCATGCGCGAGGCGGGCGTGCCCATGAAGGCGGAGATTGAAGGCGCGCCGGGAAACCCCCTGCGCCAGACGGCCACCCACGCCTCGCCCCTCCCGGTGCAGCTCGAGGGCGGCGGCACCCGGCAGTGGCCC
>JAKEEX010000691.1 GCA_022616315.1 Myxococcaceae bacterium | reverse complement strand
CTCCTGACGGTGTCGGACGAGGGCATCGGCATCCCGAAGGAGCAGCAGGAGCGGCTCTTCGAGCTCTTCTTCCGGGCGCAGAACGCCCCCGTGCGCCAGTACGGCGGGCTGGGCCTGGGGCTCTACATCTGCCGCACCATCGTGGAGGCCCACGGGGGCCACATCGGCGTGCAGAGCGAGGTGGACCACGGCGCGACGTTCTGGGTGAAGCTCCCGCTCGCCGCCCCCGCGTGGCGCGCCCACGAGCCCGCCGCACTGCCGCCCTGAGCGCGCGCCGGGATGCGCATCACCGCTGCGCGTGCCTGCGCGGCGTCACTCACGTGCTCCAACTCCATCCTGGGTGCGTGAGGTGCCCTTGACCGCGACGACGGGCCTTGGCTACGCATTTCACCCATGCGCTACGTCGACACCCGCCCGAAGACCGAGGTCGGCACCATGACGCTGCCCGCCGGCTACTACGCCGACCCGGGCTACTTCGCGCGCGAGCTCGAGGCGGTTCACCTCCGGATGTGGCTGTACGCCGGGCGCGTCGAGGACGTGCCCGAGCCGGGGAGCTACGTGCTCCGGCAGGTGGCGAACGCGAGCGTCGTCCTCGTGCGCGATGAGGGTGGTCACATCCGCGCGTTCCACAACGTGTGCCGGCACCGCGGCACGCGCCTGTGCAAGGAGGCGTCCGGCAGGTTCTCCGGGACCATCCAGTGCAAGTACCACGCGTGGACGTACCGTTTGGATGGCACGCTCAAGAAGGCGCCGCACATGGAGAACGTCGCCGGCTTCCGCGAGGAGGACTGGCCCCTGTCAAAGGTCCACGTCGCGACCTGGGACGGCCTCTTGTTCATCAGCTTCGCCGAGGACCCCATCCCGTTCTCCGAGCACCTCAACGGGATGGACACGCGGTTTCGGAACTGGCGGATGCACGAGCTCGTCACGGTGGAGCGGCGCGTCTACCAGCTCCGGGCGAACTGGAAGCTCATCATCCAGAACTACCACGAGTGCCTGCACTGCCCCATCGCCCACCCACAGCTGCAGCGCATCACGCACTTCCTGAGCGGTGACAACGAGCCGCCGCAGCCGACGTGGCTCGGCAGCAGGATGGACCTGGGCCCCGGCTTCACCACGCTGACCGCCGATGGGAAGACGCGCCGTCGTCCGCTCCCGCACCTCACGGACGAGGAGCGCCGCCACGTCTACTACTACGCGGTCCTGCCCAACATGCTCCTCAACCTGGCGCCGGACTACGTCGTCACCTTCATGTTCAACCCGCAGGGCGTGGACCGCACGGAGGTCACCTGCCACTGGCTGATGCACCCGGACGAGGTCGCGCGCCCCGGCTTCGACCCGTCGGACGCCGTCGACTTCTGGCACCTCACCAACGAGCAGGACTGGGAGCTGTCGGACCTGGCGCAGGCGGGCATCTCGTCGCGGGGCTACCGCCCGGGTCCCTTCTCCAACCGCGAGGAGATGCTCACCGCGATGGACCGCTGGGTGCTCGAGCGCGTCGGGACGCTCTGACGGCAGGGGCCGGCGCAACGGTGGACGTGCGCCCGTGTCTATACTCGGCGTCTTGGCCCTTCCGGCCGGACCCCGAGGAGGCGAGATGCTGAGCCGCAGGATGCTGTGCAGCAGCGCGGTGCTGGTGCTGGGGTTGGGCTGTGCCGCCCCCCAGGTGGAGACGCGGACCGAGCCGGTGGCCGCCGTGGCGCCCGCTCCCACGCCCCCACCCCAGGCGCCCGCGCTGCGCCTGGGCACCGACGCCCGGCCGGAGCGCTACCAGGTGGAGCTCACGCTGGACCCCACGCAGGCGACGTTCCGCGGCGTGGCGGACATCCAGCTCGCGCTCGAGAAGCCCACGGAGCTCCTGTGGCTGCACGGCGTGGGGCTCACCGTGGAGCGCGCCACCTTCACCGTGGGGGGTGAGGAGGTGTCGGCCGAGGTGCTCCCCGGCAGCGAGGACGTCTTCGGCCTGAGGCCCGCGCGGGCGCTCCCGGCCGGCAAGGCGGCGGTGCACCTGCGCTACGCGGGCAAGGTGTCCGACAAGGACTCCACCGGCGTCTTCCGCCAGCAGGACGGAAAGGACTGGTACCTCTACACACAGTTCGAGGCGGACTTCGCGCGTCGCGCCTTCCCGTCCTTCGACGAGCCCTCCTTCAAGGTGCCCTTCCAGCTGACGCTGAAGGTGAGGGCGCAGGACGCGGCCTTCTCCAACACCCCGGTGGAGTCCGAGCAGAGCGGGGCGGATGGATGGAAGGTGGTGCGCTTCAAGGAGACGCCGCCGCTGCCCACGTACCTCGTGGCCTTCGCCGTGGGCCCCTTCGAGACGGTGCAGGCGGCGCCGGGCGGGCGCAAGCAGGTGCCGGTGCGCATCATCGTCCCGCGGGGCCGCACGGCGGAGGCGGCGTGGGCCGCGAAGGCGACGCCGGAGCTCGTGGCGGTGCTGGAGGACTACTTCGACGCGCCGTATCCGTACGAGAAGCTCGACACCATCGCCATCCCGCTCACCATGGGCTGGGGCGCCATGGAGAACCCGGGCCTCATCACCTTCAATGCACAGCGCATCCTGGCGAAGCCGGAGGAGGAGACCGAGTCCTTCCGCCGCCGGTTCGCCGGAATCCAGGCGCACGAGCTGGCCCACCAGTGGTTCGGCAACCTCGTCACCACCGCGTGGTGGAACGACATCTGGCTGAACGAGGCCTTCGCCAGCTGGATGGGCACCAAGACGGTGCAGGCGTGGAGGCCCGCGTGGGAGAACGGCCTGCAGGCCGTGCAGGCGCGTGACTGGGCCATGGGCGCCGACAGCCTGACGACGGCGCGCCGCATCCGCCAGCCCATCCAGACGAAGGGGGACATCGCCCAGGCCTTCGACGCCATCACCTACGTGAAGGGCTCGCTGGTCCTGCGCATGTTCGAGGCGTCGCTCGGCGAGGAGACGTTCCGCAAGGGCGTGCAGGAGTACATGCGCCGCCACGCACACGGGAACGCCACCGCGGACGACTTCGCGGCTGCCGTG
>JAKEEX010000690.1 GCA_022616315.1 Myxococcaceae bacterium | reverse complement strand
GCGCCCTGCGTGCTGGACGTGCCGCGGGAGGAGTACCACCGCAGCGTGCGCGAGGTGCTGCTCTTCCTGGAGGGGAAGGGGACGGAGCTGCTGGATGGCCTGAAGGGGCGCATGCGCGGCGCGGCCTCGCAGCTCAAGTTCGAGGAGGCCGCGCGCCTGCGCGACCAGCTGGTGGCCATCGATCGCAGCCTCGAGCGCCAGAAGGTGGCCGCCACCGACTTCGTGGACCGGGACGTCTTCGGGCTCGCCCGCGAGGCGGACCGGCTGCTCGTCTACGTGCTGTGGGTGCGCCAGGGGCGCCTCAGCGGGGGGCAGGGCTTCCCCTTCAGCGGGCAGGAGTTTCCCGACGAGGAGCTGCTCGGCAGCTTCGTCAACCTCTACTACGAGAACGACACCTTCGTTCCCGAGGAGGTCCTCCTCCCCATGGAGGTGGAGGGGCAGGCCTCGCTCGCGGAGATGCTCGGCGAGAAGCGGGGCGCGAAGGTGCGCGTGCTGGTGCCCAAGCGCGCGGAGAAGCACGAGCTGGTCGAGCTGGCCGCCCGCAATGCCGAGCAGGCGCTCCAGGAGCGCAAGCGCAGCCGCGACGAGAAGCAGGGCATGCTCCAGCGGCTCAAGGAGCGCCTGCACCTGCGCAACCTGCCGCAGCGGATGGAGTGCTTCGACATCTCGCACTTCCAGGGCAGCGCCGTCGTGGCCAGCCAGGTGGCCGTCACCGATGGTGAGACGGACAAGTCGCGCTACCGGCGCTACCACCTCAAGAGCGTCACCAGCAACGACGACTTCGCTGCCATGTACGAGGTGCTGCGGCGCCGCTTCGAGCGGGGCAGGCGCGAGGGCAGCCTGCCGGACCTCATCGTCATCGACGGAGGCAAGGGGCAGCTGGCCAGCGCCCAGGCCGCCATGAAGGACGCGGGGGTGGAGGGGGTGGACCTGGTGGGCCTGGCCAAGTCGCGGGACCTGGAGGTGGCGGACCGCGACGCCACGAGCGCCCGGAGCCCCGAGCGCGTCTTCCTGCCGGGCCGCAAGGACCCGGTGGTGCTCAAGCAGAACTCGCCCGAGCTCTTCCTGCTCACCCGCATGCGGGACGAGGCCCACCGCTTCGCCATCACCTTCCAGCAGCGGGTGCTGCGCCGGCGCACCCTCACCTC
>JAKEEX010000689.1 GCA_022616315.1 Myxococcaceae bacterium | reverse complement strand
CGGCTCGCGGCGGGCGATGCGTCGTGCTTGGCGCTGCGCGACGACCTCGCTCCGGGCCGCTCGCTGCTCGTGGGCGCGGTGCGCGGGCCGCTGCCCAGCGCAAAGGCGCCGACGGTGCGCTGGCGTACCTCGTACACCCGGGCTTGCACGTCGCCATACTCCTGCCAGGAGCCGGTGACGAGCCGGCGCAATCCCTCCGCCAGCCGCCCGTGCACTGCCGCGCGTCCGTCTGCCGGCAGCGTGCCGTCCGCGACGGAGAGGGCCAGGCGCGCCACCTCCTCGGCCTCCGCGTAGGAGGCGGAGTCGGGGGCGGCCGTGCGCAGGGCGCGCGCCTCGCGGGCGAGCGTCTCGGAGGCCCGCGCATCTGCCAGCCGGACCAGGCCCGCAGGGCCCTCCAGCTCCAGGTAGAGAGAGGTGGCCGCCCGTGCCTGGGCGAGCACCCGGTTGGAGCGGGCGAGGATGGCCTCGACCGTCCCCATGGACCAGAACATGAGCCCGAAGATGACGGGCAGGATGAGGAGGCTCAGGGAGAAGCCGAGCCACAGACGGCGAGTGAGGGTCATGGTCAGCCGGCGGAGGGTGGTGGGGCGTCGCGGAGGAGGAGCAGCCGTTCGATGTCCAGCACGAGCGCCATGCCGGAGGGCAGCGGAAGGGTGGCCGAGACGTAGTCGGAGAGCGGAGAGCGCACCTCGGGCGGTGGCGCCGCGAGCGTGCTGCGCGGGGCCTGCAGCACGCCGAGTGCCTCGTCCACCCACAGGCCGAACCTGCGCTGCTGCCGCTCGACCACCACCACGCGCGACAGCGGCGAATGCACGGCCGCGGACAGCCCCAGCCGGGTGCGCAGCTCGAGCACCGGGAGGATGCGCCCGCGCAGATTCATCAGCCCGCGCACGTGCTCGGGGGCGGCGGGCACGCGGGTGAGGGGGCCCGGCCGCACCACCTCGAGCACCTGCAGGAGGGGCAGCGCGAACGCGTCTCCCTCCAGCCGAATCTGCAGCAGGGCCAGCCGCTCTACATGAGGGGCCGGGGCCTCCCGCGCTGGCGCCGCCTCCTCGAGGAAGCGGACCAGGCGCTCGGCGTCAGTGCCCGAGCGGGCCGCGGCATCCCCAGGCGAGGGGCTCATGGCTGCCTCCGCGCGTAGCCACCGAGTCCGCGCGCCGCGCGCACCAGCGCCGAGGGGTCCAGCCGCAGCAGCACGCTGCCGTCCCAGGCGAGCGCCGCGGCGGAGGCCGGGGAGTCGGGACACAGCCCGGCCTCCAGGGGCTGAAAGGCCAGGGCGCGCTGACCGTGCACAGCGTCCACCGGGAGCGCAGCCCGCCCCTGCGCCTCGAGCACGAGGGCGTAGGCCCCGCGCGAGGTCCCGGTGCCCAGGGCCGAGGAGGGGTCCACCAGGGGCAGCAGGGCCCCGCGGTGCTCGAGGGCGTGCCCCGCCCCGGTGAAGCGCACGCGGCGTGGCTCCAGCGCGACCAGCTCCACCACCGCGGCGGCGGGCACCGCGTATGCCTCCGTCCCCAGCTCCACCAGCACCGCGGGCTGCAAGGCGAGAGACACCGGCAGCTGCAGCTCGAAGCGCGTCCCTCCACCGCTCCGCGCTTCCACCGTCACCCGGCCTCCCACCTCCATCACCGTCCGCCTCACCGCGTCCAGCCCCACGCCGCGGCCGGCCGAGGCCGAGAGGGCCGCGGTGGACAGGCCTGGCGCGAAGATGAGCTCCTCGGCGGGCAGGTCCAACGGGAGCCCGAGCGCCTCGGCCTTCCGGCGCACGGCGCCCCGGTCCAGCCCCCTCCCGTCGTCCTCCACCCGCACCACGACACGGTCACCGAGCGCCTCCGCGCAGAGGGACACCACGCCCTCGCGGCGCTTTCCCGCGGCAAGGCGCGCTGCGGGGACCTCCAGCCCGTGGACCACAGCGTTGCGCACCAGGTGGCCGAGGGGGCCGGACAGCGCATCGAGCACGGCCTTGTCCACCTCCACCGAGGCGCCGCTCACCTCCAGGCGCACGCGCTTGCCGTGGGCGCTCGCCTCCTCGCGCACGAGGCGGTGGAAGCGGTGGAAGAGCGCGCCCACGCGCAGGTTGCGCACCCCGAGCACCGAACCCTGGAGGGCACGCAGGGTGGTGCCGAGCTGCTCCGCGGTCGCCGCCACGGCGGAGCCACGATTCCCCGGCAGTTCCGCCAGCTGACGCATCAGCTGCGCCTGGCCCGCGGCAGCCTCGCCCACCCTGGCCACCAGCTCGTCCAGCCGCGCCTGGGGCACGCGCAGCTCCCGCTCGCCGGAGAGCGCCGCCCCGACGCCGGAGCTGCCCGCCGTCTTCTCGAGCAAAGCCGAGAGGGCCACCAGCGCCCCATCCGCGGCCGCCTCGCTGCCGGTGCTTCTCACCGCGACCAGCACCTCGCGCAGTGGGACGAGCGCGGCCTCGAGCCGCGCGGCCGCCTCGGGGTCCTCGCCCAGCAGCACGGCGACGTCCTCCAGCCGGTGGATCCGCTCCTGCAGTGACTCGGCCCCGATGATGCCGGCGTTGCCCTTGAGGGTGTGCAGCCTTCGCTTCACCCCCGCGGCGAGGCTCTCACGGCCGTCCCCGGGCAGCGGTAGCCTCAACGCCACCAGCAGCTGCTCGAGCACCTCGAGCAGCTGGAGCCCTTCTTCGGCAAATGCCTCTGCCAGCTCTTCCGCCATCGCCTCGCCCGAAAATGTGGATGACGGTGATGGTGCGAAATCCTGGAAGTGTTGAAAATACCACGTTAGTGGTATGTGGATGTCCCTGACTTCTGAATCGGTGCGGGCGCCAGGAACCAGGGGAGGAGCCCTGGAAGGCTGGTGCCGTGCGCGCGAGGTGGCACGGGTGCTCTCTCCCGCACCCAGGTGGAGGCGAGAGCTTGCCGAGGCGCTCCGGGAGGTGAGCGGAGCGCGGTTCGTGTCGGTGTGGACGTGTCCGCCGGGACATCCCCTCGAGGCCCGCGGGCAGACGTCGCCGACCGAGCTCCACGGGCTGGTGGAGGATGTCGTCACCCGCTACCTTCCCATGGTGGAGCGCGGGAGTGACGGCGCCCTGGCCAGGCGGGGCCACCTGAGCACGCGTCCCTATGCCCCGCTGGAGAGCGCCCTGGACCGTAAGCTGGCAGCGAAGCTGCGCCGCGAGCGCTTTGGACCGGCAGGCGTGGAGGGCCTGGTGGTGTCCTGGCTCCTGTGCCGGGACGGGCTGCCGCTCGGCTTCGTGGGCGTGGGCGGCGTCCAGCCGGCGCTGGAACTGCTGGCGGAGCTGAGCGAGCGGTTGGACGAGGTGGCGCAGGAGGCGTCCGTGACGCTGCAGGGGGCGCTGGAGCTGAGCGCCGGATGCGGCGCTCTACCTCCTCCACCCCCCACGGCCGACAGCGCGAAGCTCACCGTGCGCGAGCGTCAGGTGGCGCGCCTGGTGGCCGAGGGCCTCTCCGACGCGGAGGTGGCGCAGGAGCTCAGCATGTCGGAGCAAACGGTGGGGGTGCACCTGCGGCACATCTTTCACAAGCTCGGCATCCACTCCCGCAGCGGGCTTCTGTCTCGCGGAGTGGTGGCGCTCGGCGAGCCCGAGCGACCCGCGGCCGCACGGCGGCGGGTGGGATGAGGCTTCGTTGCGGTCAGCCCTCACCCTGAGTCGAGGCGGCGAGCGCCCACACCGGAATGGCGCTCCAGTACGCGACGTAGTCAATGGCGCAGTTGCGGTTGGTGACGCCCCCCACGTGTTCCTTGTCCCAGCTGCAGTCGGCGCGCTGTTTCGCACGCAGGTTCGCGCAGCCGCGTCGCACCGCTTCACTGCTCGCACGGCCTCGCGGTAGCGCTGCGCACCGGTGAGCGCCTCGCGGTACTGCGCCGCCCGACCCGAGAGCACGATGGCCTGCACGGCGAACGCGGTGTCCCAAGTCTCCGACGAGTTGTAGCTCTTCGATTCGATGTCGAGGCCCCAACCGCGGTCGTCGTGCTGCTGGCTCGTGAGGTAGCGGAGGAAGCCCTCGCGCATCGCCGGCGGCATCGGCTCGCCGAGAATCGCGTAGGTGCCGACGTAGTAGGGAATGAGGAAGAGCGTGCCGGCGTACTCGGCGCGAAACGAACCCTT
>JAKEEX010000688.1 GCA_022616315.1 Myxococcaceae bacterium | reverse complement strand
CGTGCCGCCTGACGGGCCGTGAGGCCCTTCTCGTGCATCAGCCGCTCGATGTTCTCGATGACCACGATGGCGTCGTCCACGACGAGGCCCGTGGCGAGCGTCAGACCGAAGAGGGTGAGGGTGTTGATGGAGAAGCCGAACAGCTTGACGAAGGCGAAGGTGCCCACCAGCGACACCGGCAGTGTGAGCGCGGTGATGAGCACGCTGCGCCAGCCGTGCAGGAAGAGGAAGATGACGAGGATGACCAGCGCGATGGCCTCCATCAGCGTCTGCATCACCTCGTGGACGGAGGCACGCACCGCCAGCGTGGTGTCGGTGGCGGACTGGTACGTGAGCCCCGGGGGGAACTGCTTCGAGAGCCGCTCGAGCTCCGCCATCACCCCGTCGCGCACGTCCAGCGCGTTGGCGGTGGGCAGCTGGAAGATGCCGATGCCCACGCCGGTGCGCCCGTTGAAGCGCAAGAGGGTGTCGTAGTTCTCCGCGCCGAGCTCCACGCGGCCCACGTCCTTCACCCGCACCATCCTCCCGTCAGGACTGCGCTGGACGATGATGTCCCCGAACTCCTCGGGCTCGGTGAGCCGGCCGCGGGCGCGCACCGCCAGCTGGTAGGCCTGGTCTTCGCGCGAGGGGGCCTGGCCCACCTGGCCGGCGGCCACCTGGAGGTTCTGCTCCTGCAGCGCACGGGTGACGTCCTGGGCGGTGAGGCGGCGGCGCGCCAGCTCGGTGGGGTCCAGCCACAGGCGCATGGAGAACTTGCGCTCGCCGAAGATGCGCACGTCCCCCACGCCAGGCACGCGCTTGAGGGCGTCCTTGAGGACGACGTCCGCGTAGTTGCTGAGGAACTTCGCGTCGTAGCGGTCGTCCGGGCTGGAGAGGCCCACGCTCAGCAGCAGCTGGCTGGAGGCCTTGTTCACCACGATGCCTGACTGGTTCACCTGGGCGGGCAGGCGCGAGGCGGCGCGGCCGACGCGGTTCTGCACGTCCACCGCGGCCACCTCGATGTCGCGCGTGGGCGCGAAGGTGACGGTAATCTGGCTCTGCCCGTCGTTGCTGCTGGTGGAGGAGATGTAGCGCATGCCCTCCACCCCGTTGAGCTCCTGCTCGAGCGGGATGGTGACGGCGCTCTCCACCACCTCGGCGCTCGCGCCCACGTAGGTGCTGGTGACGGTCACCTGAGGCGGCGCGAGGTCCGGGTACTGGGCGATGGGCAGCGTGGGGATGGCGATGGCCCCCGCCAGCGTCAGGAGGATGGAGCAGACGGCGGCGAAGACCGGCCGGCGGATGAAGAAGGAGATCATCAGTGGCTGCCCCCGGCGATCCCGCCGCCGCCGGAGGGGGCCTGGCCCGCGTTTGCCTCGGCGCCGGCGGCAGGCCTGGGCCGCACCGGCGCGCCGTCACGCAGCAGGTGCAGCGAGGAGCTGGCCACGACGTCGCCCTCCTGCAGCCCCCGCTCCACCACGTAGGCCGCCTCCCCCAGCGCCCCGAGCGTCACCGGGCGGCGCTCCACCCGCGCCTGCCCCGCCTTCTCCTGAACCACGAAAGCGAAGGCCTGGCCGCTCTGACGCACCACCGCGGCCGCAGGCAGCTGCAGCGCCTGACGCGTGGCGTAGACGAGGCGCGCGCGCACCAGCTCGCTGGGCCTCAAGGTCGCGCCGTTGCGGAAGGCGGCCTTCACCTCCACCAGCTGGGTGCGCGGGTCGGCCTGGGGGGCGACGAAGAAGACGGGGCTGCTGAGCAGCACCTGGCCCTTGCTGTCCAGCACCTCGAGCGGCGCCCCTGGCGCGAGCGTGCGCGCACGCTCTGCGGGCACCGCGACGCTGACCTCGAGCGCGTCCGCCTGGGCCACGCTGGTGAGCGGCGTGGAGGCCCCGACCGCGTCACCCACCCGCACCAGCACGTCCCCCAGGGTGCCCGCGAAGGGCGCGCGCACCACGTGGAACTGGAGCTGCACCTGCGCTCGCGCCACCTGCGCGGCGGCGGCGCGGGCGGCGGCCTCCGCTGCCTCCGCCTGGGCCACCGCGCGCTCCAGCTCCTGGGCGCTCAGCAGGCCCTCCTTGTGCATCGACTCGCTGCGGGCCCGCGTCTGGCGCGCCAGCTCCAGGCTCGCGACGGCCGAGGTGCGGCCCGCCTGCGCGCTCTCGAGCGCCGCGGACTCCTGCCTCGCGTCCACCTCGAGGAGCGCGTCCCCTGCCTGGACGCTCTGGCCGGGCCTCACGTGGATGCGGCGCACGTAGCCGGCCACCTGGGGAAACACCGTGACGCTCTGGCGCGAGGCGAGGTTGCCCAGGTACTCGCCGGTCTCCCGCACCTCGCCCGCGGCGAGACGCAGCACTTCCACCTCCCGTGGCGGGGGGGCCGGCTTGTCGGCCGGCTTGCCCGCACAGCCGGAGACGCCCGCCGCGAGGGCCACCGTCCACAGCCATGCCGCTCTCACCCTTCGCGCCCTCACCACTCGCATCGCGCCTCCGTCATGAATGCGTCCAGGCGCGCCTGGACGAGCTCGAACTCGCGCAGCGCCAGGGCCAGCTCGGCCCCGCGCAGCGCCGCGCCGCTCTGCACCAGCTCGAGGCTGG
>JAKEEX010000097.1 GCA_022616315.1 Myxococcaceae bacterium | reverse complement strand
GCGAGCCCAGGTGACGGGGGCCATGCGCGCGCTGCACTTCCAGCGTCCCATCTCCTGGTCGTTCCTTCCGGCGTCGGCTCCCGTGTCCGGTGCGCTCGGGGAGGAGCTGGTCGTCTACCACTGCGTGGACGAGTTCAGCGCGTTCTCGGACACGAATGGCCAGCACATCGCGGAGCTCGAGGCGGCCTTGCTGCACAAGGCGCACCTCGTCATCACATCGGCGGAGCGGCTGCAGGTGGCCAAGGCGAAGCAGAACCCCGCCACCGTCCTGGTGACGCACGGCGTGGACTTCCGCCACTACGTCAAGGCGTGCGAGGAGCAGACACAGGTGCCGGATGAGCTCTCGCGCCTTCCGAGGCCGATCATCGGTTTCTTCGGGCTCATCGCGGCCTGGGTGGACATGGAGGCCATCGTGGCGTGCGCGAAGGCGTTCCCGAATGGCTCGGTGGTGCTGCTCGGGAAGGTGGCGCCGGACGCGGACGTCGCCGCGCTGAAGGCCCTCAAGAACGTCCACTTCCTCGGCCGCAAGCGCTACGAGGAGCTCCCCGCGTACTGCAAGGGCTTCGACGTGGCGCTGATGCCCTTCGTCATCAACGAGCTGACGCTGAGCTCCAATCCGCTCAAGGTGCGCGAGTACCTCGCAGCGGGGCTCCCCGTGGTGTCGAGCGACCTTCCGGAGGTGCGGAAGGTCGGCCTGTGCAGGATCGCCGCCTCGTCCGCGGACTTCCCGCGGCTGGTCGAAGCGTGCATCGAGGACGGCCCCGGTCCGGACCGCACGCGAGCGGAATGCATCTCCCACCACAGCTGGGACGCGAGGGTCGAGGAGATCCGCACTGCGGTGGGGGAGAGGATGCTGCAGCTCGGTCAGAGGCTGTAAAGGGGGCGGTCGTGGTGAAGGGAAGAGCTCGCAGCGCAACGTCGATCGCTGGCCTCCTCGGAGCATTGCTCCTCGCGACGTCGGCCTGCACCCAGGTCACGGCAGACCCCACGCCGTCCCCGCACCCGACGGACGAACATCCCCACCCGGGAGGTCCCCCGACGGTGGACCCCCCGCCCGCGCCGGCGGACTCCGACGGAGGCAACCCTGACCCCGACCCGGGCCCGCAGCAGACGGACTTCGAAGAGGTCACGGGCTCCGCCGACGGCTGGCGGTTCCTCCGCGAGGCAGACGGCGCACCCAGGGACGTGTGGGGCGCCACCGAGGACGAGGCCGGCAACCTCTGGGTGGCCGGCGGTGACGAGGGGCTCTTCCTGCTGAAGCAGGGCTCGAGCACGTTCCAGCGCTTCGGACTCGAGCACGGACTTCAGCCCTACGGCCTCTGGAACGGCGAGGTTCCCGCAGGCGACAAGAAGCTCAAGGTCATTGCCGTCACGGGCGGCCCGCCGGGCGTCGTGTTCGTGGGCTACGAGGGCGTGAAGGACACGACGAGGGGCATCGACTGCGAGAGCGAGATGTACCGGAACACGCCCGGCGTCTTCGAGGACCCCAACGTCATCAAGAGCGGGGACGCGGACCGGGTGGAGCTACAAGCGGACGGGACGCTCCGTGTCGTCCACTACGATCTGCACTCACCGGACGATACCGTGCCCGGCTATGGGCACCGTGAGAAGCTGTGCACGGTCAACCGCATCGTCTGGGACAAGGCGCGCAACAGCCTGTGGTTCGCGGCGAACCACGGAATGGCGTGGGGCCAGGCCGACTTCCAGGGCGGCACCGGTTGCGCATCCGTGGAGATGCTCGACGCCAACGGCGACCGCTGCGCCTTCGGCGTCATGGAGCACGTGCACCCGGCCATCGAGATGGTCGGCTTCTCCAGCGGGGGCGAGACCCGGCTCGCGGGTGATGTCTTCGGCATCGCGATCCGGCCGGACGGCGACGTCTGGATGGGCACCCACATCCGCACCTCGCGCTTCCGCATCATGACCAACGCCACGCCGATCAACGGAGTGGCCGCGAAGGGCGGCGCCCCCTGGGACTTCGAGGCGGCGCGCAAGCTGACCGAGGACGACAGCAGGTTCCAGAACCGCATCGACGTCTGGCCCGACCTGGTGCCCGAGCCGACCCCGGTGACGGGCTCGCAGCGCGTGGACGACCTGGTCTCGGGGCTGGTGCTCATGAACGACGGCACCGTCTACGTCAGCTCGTTCGCCTGGGGTCTGGCGCAGCTGAACGACGCGGGACAGGTGGTTCGCCGCTACTTCGAGAACACGTCGGGAGCCAACCCGGACCGGCACGTCTCCTCGCTCGGTCGCGATCCGCGCGACGAGAGCCTCTGGCTCGGCCACTGGTGGGAGGGAGGGGTGAGCCGCATCCAGGGCGGGAAGATCATCCGCTTCGATCGGGTGGTGGGCAACCTCCTCTACAACCCGGTGCGCGACATCCAGTTCGCCGGGACGGGTGAGAGCCGGAGGGTGCTCGTGGCCTTCAGCGCTGTGCGGAACCCGGACGGCACGATCCGCCATCCGGGAGGTGTCGGTCTCTACACCGGCCCATGAGGGTGCGACTCCGAGTACCGCGAAAGCAGGAAGGGACCTGCGTCGGGTCCCCTCACGCGGAGCGGGCCGCGAGCGAGCGCACGCACCACGGCGTCCACCAGACCCTCCTCGCTCCGGCTACGGTACGTGACGGCGCCCTCGGGGCGCACAGCTGCGTCACTTGCCACGCAGGGCACACCGAGCTCGAGCGCCTCGCGGACGGAGATGGCATCGCCGTCCGCCAGGGTCGGGCGCACGAAGACGTCTCCGCGCGCCATCAATGCGAGCGCCTGAGCATGCTCGAGCTCTCCGAAGTCCTCGAGGCAACCGTCGACGCCCGAAGCACGTGCCTCCTCACGGAGCTCCGGTGCGCGCGTCCCGGGACCGAAGATCGCCACACCGAGCGCCGGCATCCGATCGAGCAGACGCCTGACCGCGGCAAACAGGAGGGTCCGCCCGTACACCGGGGAAGGGTGGTGTGCGTAGACGAGCAGTGGACGGCGGCGACCCCGGGCCGTGTCGAGGCCCGGAGGGGCATCACCAGGCCTCACCTGCGAGGCGAGGAACGCGGGGTACACGTGAATGCGCGATGAGGCAACGCCGCAGGAGCGCAGCGCCTCCGCCACGGCCTCGGAGACGGCGATGACGCCTGCAAACCCGGTGAGCGCCGCACGGGTGAGAGCACGTCGCCCGGTGGAGCGCGCAAGGTAGGCGGGCAGCAGCCCCGAGTGCACCGTGATGTACCGGGGTCCTGCGCGTGGTGGCCGGAGCGCGCCCACCGCGGCGGCGACCAGCCAGGCCTTCGGATTGTGGCCGCTCGTGTGCAGGTGCACCACGCCGCGTTGGAATCCGAACAGCTCGCGAGCGAGCGCAGACGCGCTCCGGACCGCGCGGACCTCCGGAGCCGGAAGGGTACCCTTCCCGATGTCCAGGCCGCGCACCTCGACGCCGTGCTCGCGGAGGAAGCGGTGCAGCTGCTGCACATGGATCGCGACGCCACCGAAGGGTGGCGGATAGTCCCCGATCAGCAACACGCGCATCGTGCGACGAAGCTAATCACTCCGAACCACGACCCTGCACCCGACACTCCTCGATCCGTCCGGACAGGTGCACACGGGCGTGCGCGTGCCCAACCCGTTGGGCAATGTGGGGGGTTGGGGCGCGTGGGGTGATGGGCACGTTGGCGTTGCTCGTCCTCGTGGCATGCGGCTGCGGGACTGGGACGGGAGCGCCTGACGCCGGCCCATCGGACGATGCGCCCCTGCCACCGCGACTCCAGGCCGCGCCCCCCGGGCTCACCGAGCTGCAACCACCGCCCCTCCAGGCGTTCCAGCCAGGCTTCCACCAGGCGCTCCGCGCGACCGAGAACGTGGCGGGCCTGACGACGTTCAGGATGCGTGTCCCGGTGAGCCGGACGGGAAATCGCGTTCGCGTGGTCTTCAAGTCGGGGGCCGGCGCCCTCAGGGTCGAGCGCGCGACGGTGGCGCACGCTGGAGCATCCGGAGCCCTCGCCGAGCCTCCCCTCGCATTGATGTTCGGGGGTCAGCCCGGCTTCGACACGGGTCCCCTGACGCGGGTCGCGAGTGACGCGGTGGAGCTCTCCGTCCAGGCGGGGGACGACCTCGCCATCTCCTTTGCGGCAACGGGGGCCCTCGCAGCGAGCGCCCTCGGCATCCTCCCGGACAGCCACGCACGCACGGGCTTCCACGTGAGCGTGCAGGGCCCCATCGGCGGGACGGAGCACGCGGTTGCCGTGGGCGTGAACACCGTGGACGTGGAGGGCCCGCCGGGACTCTCGTTCGTGGCGATCGGAGACAGCATCACCGAGGGCTACATCGGGGGCGGTGAGGACTACCGCGTGGCCTGGCCCGGTGTCGCCTCGTCCCTGACCGGAGTCCCCGTCGTGAACGCAGGCGTCTCGGGGCAGGGGACCTGGGGCGCGCTCGAGTCCCTCGACGTGGACGTCCTGGCGCTCACCGGCACGACGGACTGCATCGTCCTCCTCGGGACGAACGACCTCGGTGGCTCCTTTCCGGTGAGTGAGCTCAAGGGGCGCCTCGCGGAGCTCTTCGCCAGACTGGACCCCTTCTGCCGGGTCTGGGCCGGCACTCTCCTTCCGAAAGAGCCCGCCGGCGTCGACCTCGCGCAGCTCTGGGCGGAGCGCACGGACGTCAACACGTGGCTTCGAACGGAGGCCCACGTGGACGGAGTGGTGGAGTTCGAGCAGGCCGTCGCGGAGCCGGCGAACCCCAATCGCTTCCGTCCAGGCCTCAGCCGCGACGGGATTCACCCCAACTCCGAGGGCCAGGCCCTCCTGGGGGAGGAGGCGGCCAAGCTGGTGCGCGCGTTGTCGGGCGCGGGTTCGCAGCCCAAAGCACCGTGACGGCGCGAACCTTCACTGCCCGACCTCCGGAACGTCGCTCTCCTGGCGCGGCGTGCGTTGCCCGTGCTCCGCGGCGGGACCATCGAAGAGCTCCGGGGGCGCTCGCACCACACTCCGCGCGCGCGGCTCCGCGGGAGCAGCGATGAACCGGCGGTACCATCCGTCGAGCACCCAGAGCGAATACAGCTCCTCCGTTCGGTCGACGCGCCCGGTGCGGTGCTCCTCCAGGAGGCGGGTCAGCACGCGAGCCCCGAAGAGGTCGTGCGCTGGGCCATTGCGCGCGAGGAGCTGGTCGCGGCACGCGTCATGGAGCGTGGTGCGCAGCCACCGCCCGATGGGGACGGGAAAGCCCTTCTTCGGGCGGTGCAGGATGCTGTCGGGGATTCGTCCGGCAACTGCGCGTCGCAAGAGGAACTTGCCGGTGCTCCCCCGGAGCTTGAGGTCGACCGGAAGACGCCACGCGTGCTCCAGCAGGACGTGGTCGAGGAACGGAACCCGCAGCTCGATGGCCGTGCTCATGGTGGTCTTGTCGGCCTTGATGAGGAGGTCGTCCGGAAGCCAGACCTTCGTGTCGTTGTAGAGCACGCGATGAAGGATGGGCTGTCCACGGGTGCGCTCCCAGAGCGGCGCGAATCGCTGGACCAGACGACCGAGGGCCTCCTCTCCGAACGTCTGCACCAGGAGCTCGTCCTCGAATGCTCTCCCCACGCCGAAGTAGCGGGCTTCGATCGGGCGCTGGAGCATGTGCAGGTACTTGCGCGCTTTCGCGTCCCGGAGGTGATTCGAGGCGATCGAACCGACCCACTGCAGCGCGCCACCACCGAGCCGGCGTGCCTGCTCCATCACGAGCTGCTTCAGGTAGATGCCGTACCCTGCGAGCACCTCGTCCGCCCCCTCTCCGGAGAGGACGACGGTGACCTCCTCCCGTGCGCGTCGCGCCAGGGCCATGAGGGGAATGCAGGCGCCGTCCGAGTTCGGCTCGTCGAGGTGCCAGACGAGCCTCTCCAGCTCGGAGTGGAAGGCCTGTGCCGTCAGCCTCAGCTCGCGATGCTCGGTGCCGAGCGAAGCCGCGGCGAGGCGCGCGAAGGCGAGCTCTCCATCGGCGTCGTCGTCGAACCCGACGGCGAAGCTCTTCAAGGGGCCCTTGCGGACCTCCTGGATCGCCCAAGCAATCGACGTGGAGTCGAGCCCCCCCGACAGGAAGACGCCCACCGGCACCTCACCCATCAGGTGCTGGCGCACGGTCTCGAGGAGCAATGTGCGGAAGCGCTCGGCCTCCTCGCGGACGTCGTGAGCGCGAGCCCCGGAGGAAGCCAACGGGATGTCCCAGTACTGCCGGATGCGGAGCCGTCCGTCCTCGAACGCCAGCTGGTGCCCGGGCTGCAAGCGGAAGATGCCCCGGAACAGGGTGTCCGGCCCGGGCACGTACCGGAGCGCGAGGTACTCGGGAAACAGGCTGGACTCCGGCAGGCGGGCGACGTCGTCGAAGCAGAGGAGGGCCTTGATCTCGGATGCGAAGACGAGGTCCTCGCCAGCGCGCGTCCAGTAGAGGGGCTTGATGCCCACACGGTCCCGAGCGGCGAGCAGACGGTGGCGCCGCGCGTCCCAGAGTGCGAACGCGAACATTCCCCTCAGCCGCCCGGTCAATCCGTCGCCCCAGGCCTCGTAGCCGTGGACGAGAACCTCCGTGTCCGTGCGGGTCACGAACTCGAATCCGCGGGAACGCAGCTCCGCTCGGAGCTCCTCGTGGTTGTAGATCTCCCCGTTGAACACGACCTGGACGTTGCCAGAGGGGTCACTCATCGGCTGTGCGCCGCCTGCGATGTCGACGATGGCGAGCCGCGTGTGACCGAGACCAACAGGTCCGCTGCAGAAGACGCCGTCACCGTCCGGTCCCCGGTGAACGAGCGCACGCGTGGCGAGCCGGACCTCGTCACGTCGGACGTGCTTCTCGCGCGAAGCGTTGACGCGGCCGACAATTCCGCACATGCGCCCTCCTCAGGGGGCCCGTATGGGGCTCACCCAGCGGGAACGCGCGGAAAGTTGGGACTCAGGGGGGGCTTCGGGAGCGGTCGTGATCCGAGGGCGACACGGACACCGCCTTCACTGGTCAGTGCCCGTGGACCGCGGTGCCATGCCCGGGGTTCGCACCTCGAGCAGGAGTTGCTCGGCGATTGCCCTGGGATGAGGCGCGCGGAGGATAGCGCTCACGACTGCGAGTCCTGCGGCGCCTGGGACCGCCGCTGCCGTCTCGGGGGAGATGCCCCCGAGCGCGAATGCAGGGCAGGGCAGGCGAGAGGCGAGCGTGGCGAAACCTGCCGGACCGAGCGGAGCTCGCGTGTCTCCCGGCTTGCTCCCAGGGGCGAAGACCGGGCTCACGAGCGCGAAGTCTGCTCCGTGAGTGTGCCGTGCCTCGGCGGTGTCGTGGACCGCCGCGGAGATGAGACGCCCGGCCGGGAGGTGAGCGCGCGCGTCCGCGGGGAGGAGGCCGTTGGCGGGAAGATGCAGGTGGGCTTCTACGAGCAGCGCCACATCGAGGCGGCCGTTGATGAAGAGCGGGACGCCGCGTGCCGACGTGAGGGTCTTGAGCGCGCGCGCATCTTCGAGGAATCGGCGCGTCGGAAGGTCCGGTGCGCGGTGCTGGAGGGCCACGCGCGGTCCGAGCGTGCAGAGGTCCTCGAGCGCCGCGAACAGGCGCTCGCGGGGCAGTGACCAGTCGGTGATGACGATGAGGCGGGGCAGCGAGAGTTTGTGCGACGGATTGCCACGCGGAGACACAACCCCCTCACCCTCGCCCTCTCCCAGAGGGAGAGGGGATGTCTGGGCGACTGGAGGCACGGGGCCCGGGTGCCTAGTCAACGAGTCCTGTCAGTGGGCTCGAGGCGGCGCCGTAGGCCTTGCGCGGAATGCGGCCCGCGAGGAACGCGTCGCGCCCTGCCTCCACCGCCTGCTTCATGGCCCTCGCCATCCGCGCCGGCTCCTTCGCTCCCGCGATGGCCGTGTTCATCAGCACGCCGTCGCAGCCGAGCTCCATGGCGATGGCCGCGTCCGACGCCGTCCCCACGCCCGCATCCACGATGACGGGCACCTTCACCGTCTCCCGGATGAGGCGGAGGTTGTGCGGATTCCGGATTCCCAGGCCGCTGCCGATGGGGGCCGCCAGCGGCATCACCGCGGCGCACCCCACGTCCTCCAGCTTCCGCGCGGTGATGGGGTCGTCGCTCGTGTAGGGCAGGACCGTGAAGCCCTCCTTCACCAGGATGCGCGCGGCCTTCACCGTCTCCTCGACGTCCGGAAAGAGCGTCCGCTCGTCACCGAGCACCTCCAGCTTCACCCACTTGCTCATGCCGAGCTCCTCGGCGAGCCGGCACGTCCGTACCGCGTCCTCCGCCGTGTAGCAGAGCGCCGTGTTGGGCAGGAGCTTCATCCGCGAGGTGTCGATCCAGTGCATCATCGACGCCTCGCCCTTCGCACCGAGGTCCAGCCGGCGCACCGCGACCGTCACCAGCTCGGCGCCGCTCGCCTCGTGGCACGCCTTCATCACCTCGAAGCTCGGGTACTTGCCGGTCCCGATGAACAGCCGCGAGCGGAACGTGTGCCCGGCGATGACGAGCGAATCAGCAGGATGGGCCATCTCGGACATGTCAGCCTCCACCCACGAACGTGACGACCTCCACCTGGTCCCCTTCGCGGAGGACGTGCTCGGTGTGGCGCACGCGGCGGACGACCTCCGCGTTCACCTCCACCGCCACCTGGCCCGGGAGGTCACCCAGGTGTGTCAGCAGCCCGGCGATGGTGAGGCCATCCTCCACCTCGCGGGGCTCTCCATTCACGTAGAGTTGCACGCCGCGACACCTAGCGGTCCCCCGCGCCCACGTCAACGCGTCTGCACAGGGCGAAGTGCCCGAGCCTGCAGAGTGGGCCCATCGCCACGCGCACCGCGGATGCCCCAGGAAGCCCCCATCGCCACCGAACCAACCGTCGCGGACGTCGAGGCGCTCCATCGTCGCGCCCCGGTCGCGGACGCCCACGCGGACAGCTTGATGTGGAACCGGGACCTCTCCGTGCGCTCCCCGGAAGGTCACGTGGACTTCCCACGCCTGCGCGAGGCGGGGGTCAAGATCCAATGCTTCACCATCGTGACGCGCGGCTTCCCCTTCGTCGGAGGCTTCCCCCTCTTCGCCGCGTGGCGAGGCTGGCCGCGGGAGGCGCGCAAGGGCCCCTGGAGCCGGTGCCTCTGGCAGCTCGCCCGGCTCGAGGCAGCCTGCGCGGCGTCCCAGGGGGCCACGGTCCTCACCACCACCGGCGCACAGCTGGAGGAGAACCTCCGTGCCGGGCGCCTCTCCGCCATCCTCGGAGTCGAGGGGGCCCATGCGCTGGAGGACCGGGTGGAGCGGGTGGCGGAGCTGCACGCTCGCGGCGTCCGCTTCATGGGCCTCACCCACCTGTCCAACAACTCCCTCGGGGGCGCGTCCTTTCCCGGCATGGGCAACCGGGGCCTCACCCCGCTCGGGCGCGAGGTCCTCGACGCCATGGGGGCCTCTGGAATGTCCGTGGACGTGGCGCACGCGTCACCGGCCACACTCCGGGACGTGCTCGCGACTCCGACGGTGCGACCCATGTGTTCGCACTCGGGTGTTTGCGGCGCCGCGCGGAGCTGGCGCAACCTCCCGGACGAGGCGCTGCGCACCATCGCGGACCGGGGCGGGGTGGTGGGCATCATCTTCGCCCCGGTCTACCTCGGTGGGAACACGCTGGAGGACGTGGCGCGCCACATCGAGCACGCGCTCGCGGTGATGGGGGAGGAGGGCGTCGCGCTCGGCTCGGACTTCGACGGCATGGTGCCACTCCCGCGCGGAATGCGGGACGTGGTGGACCTCCCACGCCTCACGGCCGTCCTCCTGCGCCGTGGCCATCCGGAGGCGCGCGTCGAGCGAATCCTAGGCGGGAACTGGCGTCGCTTCTTCCGCGAGACGCTGGGTCGAGCGCCATGACGCAGGTTGACGCCTCCGGAGGGCTCGGAGAGAGTCGCTCACGATCAGGTCTTCCGGTGAGAGCCATGTCCCCAGTGCTTCGCGTGTCCCTGCTGCTCCTCGCGCTCACCGCTTCTGCTTGCACCAGGGCGGGGGGCCGCTGCGACACGGATGGCTTCCGGTGCGAGGACCCCGAGACGGCGCTCGAGTGCAGGGACAACGTGTGGGAGGCGCTCCCGTGCCGCGGGCCGGCTGGCTGCACCGTCGATGG
>JAKEEX010000687.1 GCA_022616315.1 Myxococcaceae bacterium | reverse complement strand
CGAGGCCTACTGACACCGCACGCGTGTAATCGCTCACGCCGCCCGGTTGGGGCGGGTACTCGCCCGTCAAGATGTGCCAGTGGACGGGGCTCTCGGCGGATCGGTGCAGGGCCGCGTCGGCCTGAACCCTCATGGAACGCTCCACGCCACGAGCTCGCGGTAGTGCCCCAGCATCCGGGCGGCTGCGTGATGCAGTGCGAAACGCAGCTCGACGGTCTGCCGGGCCGCATGGCCCAGCCGGGTGCGCAGCGCCGCATCTCGCGCCAGGCGCATCATGGCCTCCGCGAGCGCGGACGCGTCTCCAGGGGGTGTACCTACCGCATCGTGCCCGTCCCGGAAGAGCTCTGCCGCGCCCCCGGCCCGGGAGACGATGACCGCTCGCCCACTCGCCATTCCCTCGACGATGGTCATCCCGAAGGGCTCCGGCTGCGTGCTGGCATGCACCACGACGTCCATGGCCCGGAACGCGTCCTCGGGCCTCTGTTGAAAGGGAACGAATCCAACCTGCTCGCGGAGCCCCAGCGTCTCGACCCACCCTCGCAGCTCCTCCGGAGCGAACTGGGAGGCCTCCGTCCGGTACACCGGCGAGCCCACCACGTACGCACGCATCGGCACCGAGCACGCGCGCGTGACCTGCGCGAATGCGCGCAGGAAGACGTCGTGGCCCTTCCAGCGGGCATAGGTGGCCACCAGACCGAAGCGCACCGTGCCCTCGGGCGCCGGCCCCAGGCCCGCGAGGCGGTCCAGGTCCGCCCGGGTGCCCGGGCCCGGGTGGAAGCGAGCGGTGTCGACGCCGTTGTGGACCACGGCGACGCGTGTGTGGGGAAGGAGGCGGCGCGCGTCACGGGCCACGGCCTCGGAGTTGGCGACGGCCAGCCGCGCCCCACCGCCGAGGAGACGGGCGGCGCGACGCACCAGGGGGCGCTCCCCAAGGAAGTCGTGAACGTGCCACAGCAGCGGCCACCGCCAGGCGAGCGCCAGGGCAGCGACCAGGTGCGTCTTGATGCCATTGGAATGGACGAGATGGGGCCGCAGCGTCTGGACGACCCGAGCGAGCCGCGTGGCGTAGCCTGCCAGCGCCGGCGCCCGGTGGAGCACGCGTGCCGCCAGGCGCCAGGGGGTGTGCGGACCGAAGCGCGCCGCACTGTCCCCCAGCGACGCGAGCTCCTTCGGGAGCGCCAACACCTCGCTTCGAACACCCAGCCGCCGGGCCTCCTCCACGAGGGGCCCGTCCGCTCCTGCGACGAGCACCGGGTCCACGCGGGCGTCCAGTTCCGGGAGACCCGCCAGCAGGTCCAGGAGGACCCGCTCGGCTCCCCCGAGCGCGCCCACCGGGTTGAGGAAGACGATCCGCATCGCCGCGCCGGGCTACTCCAGATGCGCGCCGCCGCCGGCCAGGTACTGGCGGTACCACTCCACCGTGCGCTTGAGGCCCTCGTGCAGGCCCAGTCGTGGCGTCCAACCGAACAGCGTGCGCGCACGGGTGCTGTCCGCGAACATCCGCCAGATCTCCGTCGGCCGGTACTCCAGCGCACCAATCTCGATGGAGGACCGCGTCCCCGTGAGCTCCGCAATCGTCTTCACCAGGTCGCAGATGGCCACCTCCTCGCCCGAGGCGAGGTTGACGGAGCCCTCGATTCGGTCCGGATGCTCGGCGGCCGCAAGGAGCCCATCCACCAGGTTTCCCACGTAGTTGAACTCGCGCGTCTGCTCGCCCTTCGTGGTGCGGATGGGTCTGCCCTTGAGGCAGTTGATGATGAGCTCGGGGATGATGGCCTTGCTGCTCTGGTAGGGGCCGTAGGCGTTGAACGGCCGCAGCACGACAATGCGCCCGCTCCCCTTCATCCGCTGCTTCATCCGGCAGTACAGCTCCCCGGCGTACTTGGTGATTGCGTATGGGGAGATGGGCTCGGGGTTCATCGTCTCCATGAAGGGGACGCTCACCTGGTGGCCGTACACCTCCGAGGTGGACATGTAGATGAAGGCTTCGGAGCCGGGCACCACGTCCAGCAGGTTGGCCGTGCCCCTGGCGTTGACGTCGAAGCACTCCTCCACCTGCCGGAAGCTCTCACCCACGTGGTTGTAGGCCGCCAGGTGGAACACCACCTGCGGGTCGAACCGCGCGACCTCGGTCAGCGCCCCGCGGTTGCGCAGGTCCGCCTCGATGACCTTGATGCGCGCCCACTCTTCCCGGAGGCGCTCGTTCTTCATCACGTTGCCGTAGCGCACCGTGACGGCCACCTGCGCGCCCTGCTCCAGCAACCGCTTCACCAGGTGGCTGCCGATGAATCCGGAACCGCCCGTCACCACCACGCGCTTGCCCTTCATTCCGCTCATGCTCCTGCTCCCTCGAGAAGGGTGAAGAACTCGATTTCGCCCTCGGCTTCCGATCGCTCCTTCTCCGTGTTCACCGTCAGGTGCTTTCCGCGATGCCTGTGCGCCCGCACGCCCCCGCGCTCGGCCAGCGCCCCGAGGAACATCACCAGGTCCGTTCCCCGCCGCATCTCGTCCAGCGCCGCTGGCTCGCAGAGGATGAAGCCGATGTTGATCCAGTAAGGCAGCACCGGCTTCTCCAGCAGGCCCGTCACCAGACCCGCCTCGCCGACGCAGGAGACGATTCCGTAGGGGCTCTGGAGCGGATACACCGTGAGTGTGGCCAGGGCGCCGGACGCCTCATGACTCTGGGCCAGCAGGGACAGGTCCACGTTGGCCAGGGTGTCGCCGTAGCAGACCAGCGCCCGGCCCGGCACGTGGAGACGCGCGTCCAACACGCGGTCCGCCATGCTCGCAGCCTCCCCCGAGTCCACGCACACCACCGAGTTGCCGGGCGGCAGGGGCTTCTCCTCCACGAAGTGGACGATGGCCTCGGCTTTGTAACCCGTGCACAGCACGAAGCGGCGGACCCCTTGCAGCAGCAAGTAGCGCAGGAGGTGCTGGAGCAGGGGCTTGCCGAGCAGCGGAACCAGTGGCTTGGGGAGGTGCTCGGTGAAGGGCCGCAGGCGCTCGCCCTTGCCGCCGCACAGCAGCACGGCGGTGACGTCCGAGAGCGGGGATGCCGCGAGAGGGGGCGGGCTCACGCGAGGGCCTCCTTGATGCGGTGGACGAGTGGGCGGCGGAAGCCCTCGGGGGTGAGGGTTCGCTGGACGGCCTCGCGCGCCCGGGCCCCCATCTGCGGCAGGCGCTCCGGGTGGTGGGACAGGTGCTCCAGCCGGTCGCGGATGGCAGGTGCGTCTCCGGTGGGGACGATGTAGCCGTTGACGCCGTCCTGAACGAGGTCCGCCGCGCCGGTGTTGTCGCTGACGATGACGGGCACGCCACTGGCCATGGCCTCCGCCACGGCATAGGAGAAGCCGTCCGCCAGCGAGGGGTGCACGAGCACGCTCATCCGGCCGTACACCTCGCCGAGCCCTGCACGCCGCACCTCCTCCGCACGGACCCGGAGCGAGGGATGGCGCGCCTGGAACTCGCGCAGCAGCTCCGAGGCCGCGCGAGAGCCCGGGCCCCCCCACAGCACGAGCTCCGCGTCCTTCAGTCT
>JAKEEX010000686.1 GCA_022616315.1 Myxococcaceae bacterium | reverse complement strand
GCCTCGCGGCCAGCAGCCTTGCGCTTCGCTCGGGGTCGCGTCGGCCTGCTCCCCCAGAGGGCTTTCACCTCCGACCCAGTGCCCATGTCGGGCGCACAAAGCGAAGGGCCCGGAACCTCGCGGCTCCGGGCCCTTGCCTTCAGCGAGGAGTACGGGACTTGAACCCGTTCACGCTCGCGCGCCGGGTGCAGTCTCGTCAAGTCTCACCAGTGAATTCGATGGGTTGCGAGGCCGCTTCGCGCGCCTCGTCGCCTCCCGAGCAGGCCCAGCGTAGCAGCGTAGCAGCCGGCTCCGGGCGGAGCGCCCCTCTGTGGCGCCGCCCCGGCACCCCTCCGAGCGGCCCCCGGCGCATGCCGCTGCTCGCCCTCCTCTCCGCAGTCCCCACCCCTTCCATGCCGAGGCACGCCCATGCCTAGAAGAGCCGTCGGCGTCCCTCCGCCGTCTCCGTCCTGCCCGGTGTGTGTCGCAGCCGGGCAGATGTGCCGCCGCACCGCGCGGGACGAGGCGCGCGCCACCCAGCGCGCCGCTCGCCGCGCCATCACCGCCGCCCGGGCTGCGATCGCCGCGCTGAAGTCCGGAGGTGCCCGGTGAGCGCCGCCCACGACCACCTGCGCGCGGCGTACGACGCCACCCTCCCTGTCCACGGTCTGCAGGCCAGCGGCGAGGCCACCGCCTGCGGTGAGGCCCTCCTGGGCGAGTACGACACTCGAGAGGACGGCCCGACGTGGACGGACTGGCACGAGGCCGTCACCTGCACGGAGTGCATCGCGGTGATGCCGCCGGCGCGAAAGCTCGCGTCCGACGCGGGCGAGGTGAGCGCGCTCGTCCTCGTGGTGGGCCTGCAGCTGGCGGCCCTCGAGTTGGGCGAGCACCAGGCCCGCGAGGGCTGGCTGCGCGCCGAGGTGTCAGAGGCGCTGGCGGAGGCCGAGGAGCGTGTCGGCCTCCAGCAGGAGAACGCGCGCCACTACCGCGAGCAGCGCGACGAGGCGCGGGAGGAGCTGCAGCGCCTGCGCGACACCCTCACCATGCTCGCGCGGCAGGCGGCAGCACCCGAGGTGACGCCATGAGGACCGCCACCTACCTCCGCTGGGGCTCCGCCGCCTGGGCCCTCATCGCCTTCGTCTGCCTTGCCCACGCTGACGCCCAGCCCGCGGGCGCGGCCGGCGTCCTCCTCACCCTGGCGCTCGCGTGCGCGCTCTTCGCTGTCCTCACCTGGCGCCGCGGCGCCGAGTGGGCCGGCCGGCACCAGCGCCTCACCCGCCGCGTCCGCCTGGTGGTGGTCCGGGGCGAGGCCGAGGTGACGCCCATCATCGAGCGCATGCGCACCGTCCGGGACGGAGGTGCAGCATGAGGGCGCTCCTCTCTCCTGCCCCAGCGCCCAGCACGGGCATGCACCCCCAGGGGTCGAGGGTAGGCGCGGCCCCCGCGCCCGTCCATGCGGCGGGGGCCGGGTTCCTCTCCCGGGTGGCGCTCACCGTCCTGCGTCCGCTGGGCGCCCCGCTGTCCCCGGGCAACCACTTCCCCCGTACCGAGGTGCTGTCCGCGCAGCCCGTGCTGGCCCCGCGGGTGCCGAAGTGCACGCCGCGCCCCGGCAGCCTCGCCCACCGCGTGGTGTCCCTCACCCTGGAGAGGCCGGACCTCACGTGCCAGCAGCTGGCGGACGCCACCGGCGCGAAGCTCGAGACCGTCTACACCACCCTCCACCGCGCGGGCCTTCACGCAGCGCAGGCGCCCCGCCAACCGCCCCCACTTAAGAAAGTGGGCCAGGGCCGCACCCTCACGCCCGAGCAGGAGGCCGAGGTGTGCCGGCGGCGCGCCGCCGCGAGTCGTACCAGGCCATCGGCGAGGCCATGGGCCTCTCTCGGGCGCTCGCTTGGGCCGTGGTGAAGCGCTCCATCCGCGCGGCTCGGCAGGCCGAGGTACTGGAGGCGTGGGCGGACGCCCAGCGCCGTCACCGCAACCCGCGCGCGCAGACGGAGGCGCTGTTGGACGCCACTGCATGGGCGCGCCGGGTGGACGCCTGGGAGGAAGCGGCATGAGCGCGCTCCTCAACCAGCGCTGGCGCTTCGGGCGTCACAGCTTCCTGCCCGCCGGTGAGCCCATCCGCACCGCCGAGTACGAGGTGGCCACCATGCCTGGGGACGCGGAGGCCAAGGCCTTCGTGGTCGCCCACCACTACTCCGGCACCTTCCCCGCGGCCCGCGCGCGCTTCGGCCTCTACCGGCGCGGCGTGCTGGCGGGCGTGGCTGTCTTCTCCCAGCCTATCAACGACGCCTCCCTGGCGTGCCTGCCTGGTGCGTCTGGGGAGTCCGCCGAGCTCGGCCGCTTCGTGCTGCTCGACAGCGTGCCGGGCAACGGGGAGACGTGGTTTCTCGCGCGCGCCTTCGAGTGCCTGCGGCGCGAGGGCTGGGTGGGGGTGGTGTCGTTCAGCGACCCGGAGCCCCGCCAGCGCGCCGACGGCACCACCGTCTTCCCGGGGCACATCGGCACCATCTACCAGGCGCACAACGCGGTGTATCTGGGCCGGGGCACCTCGCGCACGCTGCGGTTGCTGCCCGACGGGACGGTGCTCTCCGACCGCACCATCCAGAAGATTCGCGCCCGCGAGCGCGGCTGGACCTACGGCGTGGAGCAGCTGGTGCGTGCGGGCGCCGAGCCCCCGCACCCCAACGTGGACCTGCGTGAGTGGCTCGCCGACGTTCTCCCGCGCGTCACCCGCCGCCTGCGCCACCCCGGCAACCACAAGTACGCCTGGACACTGCAGTCGCGGCATCGCCGCCACCTGCCGGCCTCCCGGCCCTACCCGAAGCGTTTCCTGGAGGCGGCATGAGCACGCCTGTCCTGACCGACAGACAACGTGAAACGCTGTCGCTGATCGCCCGCCACACGGAAGCGACCGGTCTCCCCCCGACGGTGAGGGAGCTGGCTGCCCGGCTCGGTGGCCTCTCCACCAACGCGGTGATGGAACTGCTCGAGCGGTTGGAGCGCAAGGGCTGCCTCACGCGCCTGCCCAGGAAGGCTCGCGGGCTAGTGGTCACCGGCGAGGGACTGCGCGCCCTGGGAGGTGCGTCGTGACCACCCGCTGGCTTCGGGGGTGCCCTGTGAGCCGGCGCACGGGCGTCGTTCGACCGCTACTTCCGCGAGGCGTTCGCGCGCGAGCAGCTCTTCAAGGACACCGGGCTGACCCCCGAGCAGTGGGCGGAGCGGCTCGAAATCCCACCTCCAACATGAGTCACTGATGAGCGACGGACTGCCGTGGTTCAAGGTCTACACGGGCGTGCCCGACCATCGGAAGGTCACCGCCCTGATGGCGCTCCTGAACGAACCCCTGGCGGATGCCTATGTGCTCCGCCTGTGGGACCATGCCGGGAGCAAGGCGCCGGACGGATGGGTGCGCGGAAAGGCCGCCACCTTCACCCTCGAGCGCGCCATGCGCTGGCAGGGGAAGAAGGGGGCGCTCGTCGCGGCCCTACTCGAAGTGGGGCTGCTCGAACAGCACGGGGATGCCTTCCTGGTCCACGACTGGCCGAAGGAGCAGGGCGCCCACGTGGCCAAGGTGGAGCGGGATCGCCAGAAGCCGGACGGGAGAAAGGGGCGGCTCCGCGCTGTGCCCGCGCCGCCACCGCAGGAATCCCCCGCGCCTCCCGACCCACTCCCTCCCGAATCCCGCGCGGGAGATGAGCGGGAGACCGAGAGGGAGTCGAGATGGCTCCCGAACGGGGAGAG
>JAKEEX010000096.1 GCA_022616315.1 Myxococcaceae bacterium | reverse complement strand
TTCTCGCGCGACGGCAAGCGGCTGCTCCTCCAGCAGTTCCGCGCCGTCGACGACAGCGACCTGCACGTGGTGGAGCTCGCGACGGGCGAGCGCCGCCAGCTCACGCCGAAGGAGGGCAAGGGCGGCGTGGTGCAGGCTCAGTTCACCGCGGACGGCCGCGGCGTCTACCTCGTCACCGACCGCTACAGTGACTTCGCGGAGCTCTACCGGCTGGAGCTCGCGAAGGCGCCGTACCGGGAGGCACCGGCCTCGCTCACTCGGAGCGTGAGGTGGGACGTGGAGGCGTTCGACGTGTCGGCGGACGGCCGCCGGCTGGCGGTGTCCTTCAACGAGGACGGCGTGAGCCGGCTGCGTCTGGTGAGCTCGAGGGGCGGAGCGCTCACGCCCCTGGAGCTGCCCGAGGGCATGGTGGGAGAGGTGTTCTTCCCGGACGGCCGCTCGGACACGGTGGCGGTCTCGCTCGTCAGCGCCACCGCTCCCATGGACGTGTGGATGGTGGACCTCGCGCACCGCAAGCCGGTGCGCTGGACGCGCTCGGAGATGGGCGGGCTCGCCAGCGCCGCGCTCGTGGAGCCGGAGCTGGTGCGCTACCCGTCCACCGACGGTGTGCAGGTGCCGGCCTTCCTCTACAGGGCCCGCGGGGCGAAGGGGCGCGCGCCCGTGGTGATCATCTTCCACGGCGGCCCCGAGGGGCAGAGCCGGCCGCTCCTCAGCCCGCTCACCCAGTACCTTGCGAGCGAGATGGGCGTGTCCGTGCTGATGCCCAACGTGCGCGGCTCTGACGGCTACGGGAAGGCCTTCCGCGCGATGGATGACGGGGTGAAGCGCGAGCAGTCCCTCAAGGACATCGGCGCCACGCTGGACTTCATCGCCGCGCGGCCGGACCTGGACGGCACCCGGGTGGCCGTGTACGGAGGCAGCTATGGAGGCTACATGACGCTCGCTTCGGTGGCCTTCTACCCCGAGCGCATCAAGGCCGCGGTGGACGTGGTGGGCATCTCCTCGCTGCCCACCTTCCTGCAGAACACCCAGGCGTACCGGCGCGACCTGCGCCGCGCGGAGTACGGCGACGAGCGAGACCCCGAGGTGCGCAAGGTGCAGGAGCGCAT
>JAKEEX010000685.1 GCA_022616315.1 Myxococcaceae bacterium | reverse complement strand
GGGCTTCGCCTTCCGCCACGACGCCCGCATCGCGCTCCCCTTCACCGCACCGCTGGAGGAGCAGACCGCGGCCTCGAAGGTGGGCGAGCTCGCCATGTGGAAGGCATTTGACGCCATCCGGTGCCCGACGCTCGTCGTGCGTGGAGCGCTCTCGGACCTGCTGACTCGAGAGGCGGCTCGAGAGATGACCCGGCGCGGCCCGCGCGCCCGGCTCGTCGAGGTCCCGGACGTCGGACATGCGCCGCCCTTCCTCGCGCCGGACCAGATTGCGATTGCGACGGAGTTCCTGCTGGGTGCGGGCTGAGAGCGGAGTCCAGGTGCACAACCCCCTCACCCTCCCCTCTCCCAGAGGGAGAGGGGAGGGTTGGGCCCGGTCCATCGAAGTGAGCCCTTCTGAGAGAGCTGTCATGCACGCTTCGGAAATCCGCATCGAAGACCACCCGTCCGGGCGCCGGCTCCGGTGTTACGCCGAGCGCCCCACCCGCGGGCTGTGGGCCATGCTCGAGCACCAGGCCCGCACATGTCCCGACGCCGAGGCGCTGATACTCGGCGACAGGCGCGTCAGCTACGCGCAGTTCGCGGTGGAGGTGGAGCGCACGGCTGCGAGCCTGTACCACCGCTTCGGGGTGAGGCCCGGCGCGCGCGTGGGGATGCTCCTCGGCAACTGCCTGGAGTTCGCCTTCGTCTTCTACGCATGTCAGAGGCTCGGGGCCATCGCCATGCCGCTGGGCACCCGGAATGCCGGCCCCGAGCTGGCGTACATGCTCGCGCACGCGGGTGCGAAGGTGCTCGTCGGGGAGCCTCACCTCCTGGAGAGGGTGCAGGGCGCGGAGCTGCCCGAGCTCGCGCACTGGCTCACCCCGGACGCCCTGGACCATGTCGCGCCCGCGGCCCCGGACGTCCACATCGGCGAGGACGACATCGCCTGCATCCTCTACACGTCCGGCACCACGGGCCGCCCCAAGGGCGCGACGCTGACGCACTTCAACTTCACGCACACGGTGCTGCACTACCAGCACGGCCTCGGCCTCGGTGCGGAGGAGCGGACCCTCGTCGCGGTGCCCCTCTTCCACGTGACGGGGCTTGCCGCGCAGCTGCTGCTCATGGTGCACCTGGGTGGCTGCAGCGTCATCCTCGCGGAGTTCAAGGCCGACCGCTTCCTCGACGCGCTCGAGAAGGAGCGCATCACCCACACCGTGGTGGTGCCGTCCATCTACGTGCTGTGCCTGAGGAACCCCCGCGCGGAGGGCATGACGCTGCCGCACTGGCGTGTGGCCGGCTACGGCGGGGCGCCCATGCCCGAGTCGTGCGTCACGGAGCTCGCGCAGCGCTTCCCCGGGCTGCGCATGCACAACATCTACGGTGCGACGGAGACGTGCTCTCCCACCACGCTGAACCCCGCGGACCGCGCGCTCAGCCACTCGAGCAGCGTGGGCCAGGCCCTTCCCTGCGCCGAGCTGCGGGTGGTGGACGAGCAGGGCCGCGACGTCGCACCGGGCGCCAGCGGAGAGCTCCTCATCAAGGGGCCCATGGTGGTCCCCGGCTACTGGGACAATCCGGAGGCCAACCGGAGCAGCTTCGTGGACGGTGGCTACTGGCGCTCAGGGGACATGGCCTCCATCGACGCCGAAGGCCAGGTGCGCATCCTGGACCGCAAGAAGGACATGCTCAGCCGCGGCGGCTACAAGGTGTACTGCGTCGAGGTGGAGAACGTCCTCTACCAGCACCCCGCGGTGCTCGAGGCCGCCGTCATCGGCGTCCCCGACGCGGTCCTCGGCGAGCGCGTGAAGACGGTGCTCGTCCCCCGTGCCGGAGCGGAGCTGCAGCGGGAGGAGCTGCGCGCCTTCTGCGCCGAGCGGCTCGCTGACTACAAGGTTCCGGAGCTCGTGGACGTGGTCGCGTCGCTGCCCCGCAATCCTGCGGGTAAAGTCATGAAACATCTTCTGAGAGAGGCGGCCCCGTCATGATGACCGGAGCGGAGTACATCGAGAGCCTTCGCCGGCTGAAACCCGAGCTCCATTTCATGGGTCAGCGGGTGGAGTCCGTGGTGGACCACCCCGCCATGCGTCCCCACGTCAACTCCGCGGCGGCGACGTACGACCTCGCCACCAACCCGGAGACCGCGGAGCTGGGCAGCGCCGTCTCCCACCTCACCGGGCGGCGCATCAACCGCTGGACGCACATTCCCCAGGACCGGGAGGACCTGGTGAAGAAGGTGAAGATGCTGCGCGCGGTGGGCCAGGTGACGGGCACCTGCTTCCAGCGCTGCGTCGGCATGGACGGCTTCATCAGCACGTACAGCGTCACCTTCGAGATGGACCGGAAGCACGGCACCGACTACCACGAGCGCTTCAAGCGCTTCCTGGTGGAGACCCAGGATGCGGACCTGATGACCGCGGGGGCCATGACGGACCCCAAGGGTGACCGCTCCAAGCGCCCGGGCGAGCAGCACGACCCGGACCTGTTCGTCCGCGTGGTGGAGCGGAGGCCGGACGGCGTGGTCATCCGCGGGTGCAAGCTGCACCAGACCGGCGCGGTCAACTCGCACCAGTTCCTGGTGATGCCGGGCCAGGGCCTGGTGGAATCGGAGAGGGACTACGCCATCGTCTGCGCCGTCCCGGTGGACGCCCCCGGCGTCATCATGGTGTTCGGCCGGCAGGTGAACGACTCCCGCAAGTGGGAGGGGAAGGTGGACCAGGGCAACCCCACCTACGGCGTGGTGGGCGGCGAGGCCATGGTCATCTTCGAGGACGTCTTCGTTCCCAACGCGCGCATCTTCATGAACGGGGAGACCGACTTCGCGGGCCTCCTCGTGGACCGCTTCGCCTCCTACCACCGGCAGAACTACGGGGCGTGCAAGTCGGGCAACCTGGACGTCCTCGTCGGCGCGACCGCGAGCCTCGCGGAGATGCACGGCGTGCTGAAGGCCGGCCACGTCCGCGACAAGCTGGCGGAGATGGGACACCTGGTGGAGACCATGTACGGCGGCGCGCTCGCCTGCTCGCACGAGTGCACGAACCTCGGCTGCGGCACCGCCTTCGTGGACCCGCTGCAGGCCAACGTGTCGAAGCTGAACGTGGGCCGGTACTACCCGGAGGTGACGCGCCTCGCGCAGGACATCGCCGGTGGCTTCATCGCCACGCTGCCCTCGGAGCAGGACCTGGAGAGCCCGCGCGTCGGTGACTACATCCGCAAGTACTACCAGACGCAGGAGGACGTGCCCGCGGAGGCGCGCATCAAGCTCGGGCGCCTGGTGGAGAACATGACCGGCTCGACGCCCATCGTCGAGTGCATGCACGGCGCAGGCTCGCCGCAGGCCCAGAAGGTCGTCATCCAGCGGCAGCTCGACTGGGGCGCGCGGATGAAGATGGCCCGGCGCGTGGCCAAGGTCGGCGGGAAGGGGAACCCATGAACACGTCCACGAAGCGCGCCGGCTGGCTGCTGCTCGCGCTGACGCTGCTCAACGTCCTCAACTTCGCGGACCGCTATCTGCTCATCGGCTTCTCCACGGTCATCATTCCCGAGCTGGGGCTGTCCAACCTCCAGTTCGGATTGCTGACGGGGGTGGTGTTCACCGCGGTCTACACCGTGTTCGGCATGTTCGCCGGCTCGCTGGCGGACCGCGTGCACCGCCCGCGGCTCATCGCTTCGGGGCTCACCCTGTGGAGCGCGCTGACGGCGGCGACCGGGATGGCCGGGAGCTTCGTGCAGATGGCCGCGGCGCGCGTCCTGATTGGCGTCGGTGAGGCCGGACTCACTCCCGCGGCCCTGTCGCTCCTGGCCGACCGCATGCCTCCGGAGCGCCGCGCCTTCGCGAGCGGTGTGTACTACCTGGGGCTCCCCGTGGGGATTGGCGGCAGCTTCATCTTCGCAGGTGCGATGGGGCCCCTGCTGGGCTGGCGTGGCAGCTTCATGCTGCTGGGCGCGCTGGGCATCGCGGCGGCGCTCCTGGTGGTGTGGCTGATGCGCGACCCGGCCCGCAGTGCGCG
>JAKEEX010000095.1 GCA_022616315.1 Myxococcaceae bacterium | reverse complement strand
AGACGTCCATCGACAGCGACCGCCCGATGGCGGCATCGGAGTAATAACTCAAGCCTTGTGCGTCGGCGACGGTTACGAGGAAGAGATATAAGGCGAGTGCAGGGTGAGGGGGCTGTGGAGCCGTTCTCTTCACAGACCCCAGCCCCCCACCTGGATGACAGCTGGGGCGCGCAGTTCGGCACAGCGGAAGTAGTCCAAGCCGAAGCGGGACCCGCACCATCGCCCCAGCCCACGGTGGACCCGGAGCTCGACTTCACGGGGATGGACACGGACGACGGGGTGCTCCCGCCTTCCCCCGTCATCCCGAGCACGGACGGCCGCACCGAGCTCGCACCGCCACACGACGTCACGGTGGACGACGCCGACATCCTGTTGGAGCCCGAGGTCGCCCTCGAGGCGCCACTGGAGGATCCCCCGCTCGCGCTGGGTGCCGCCGAAGGTTCGCGGCTGCAGCGCGGCCCAACGCTCGGAGGCCTCGTCGAGGCGGTGCAGCTCCCGGCGCACACACAGGGGAGTGTCTTCGAGGTGCGCGAGGGCGCACTCTGCATCCTCGTGCGCGGCGAGCTCCTGACGCGCCTCAACGGACTCCTCTCCCTCGAAGGGGACGTGGAGCTCACACCCGAGCGGCAGCGGCAGCGCGGGCGTCCGGTGGATCTGCCCTTCGGCGAAGGGGACGCGCGGCTGATGCGTGCGCGCGGGGACGGCATGCTCCTCCTGGACGGAGCCGGCGCGTCGTTCCTCCCGGTCGGGCTCGGGGACGAGAGTGCGTACTTCCGGGAGGACGCACTCTTCGCGCTCGAGGGGTCCGTCATGTTCGAGAACGGGCGGATCTCCGTGGCGGGTGCGCCCGACCTCGCGCTCGTGTACCTGAGGGGCGCGGGCCAGGTGCTGCTCAAGCTCGGCGGTCCCCTCCGCTCCGTGGGAGTGGTGGCAGGGCGGCCGGTGGTGGTTCCTCTCGCCCATCTGGTGGGCTGGCAGGGCGAGCTCTCTCCGCGTGTGGTATCGCTGGGAGGTCGGAGCGGAGCCGGAGTGGAGCTCACGGGCTCGGGATTCGTGCTGCTCGCGCTCGCCGCGCGCTGAACGGTGGGGAAGTCAGAAGGGAAGGGGACGCCAGGTGGACCGGGCAACGCGCAGGCAGATGAAGCGGGAAGCACGCAGGCGGCGGAAGGAGCTGCGGCCGCCCAGCGTGCTCGTGCAGGAGTTCTGGAACCTGCCGAACATGCTGACGGTCGCGCGCATCCTCGTCATCCCCGTCTTCGTCCTCTTCGCCTACGACGCGGACCCGCTCTACTCGCTGCTCGCCGGGGCGGTGTTCGCGCTGGCCTCCATCACGGACGTGGTGGATGGGTACCTCGCGCGGCGATGGAACCTGGTGACGGTGGTGGGCAAGTTCATGGACCCACTGGCGGACAAGCTCATCGCCACCGCGGCCATGGTGATGATGGTCCGGCTCGGCCGCCTGGGGGCCTGGGTGGTGATCATCCTCCTCAGCCGTGAGTTCATCGTCAGCGGCCTGAGGACCATCGCTGCGAGCGAGGGGATGGTGATTGCCGCCGGCACGGAGGGCAAGGTGAAGAACGCCCTGCAGCTGGT
>JAKEEX010000094.1 GCA_022616315.1 Myxococcaceae bacterium | reverse complement strand
GCGGTAGAGGCTCGGCAGCACGACGCAGAGCGACCGACGGTAGGTCCGCACCAGCTCCGCGTCCGACGCCTCGGTGACGAACTCCACCTGCTTCCCGGCGGCGCGCTGCTGGAGCTCTCGGAAGTAGGAGGGGTCCGCGACGGGACCCACCACCCGCAGTCTCATCTCCGGAGGCAGGGCGTCGATGAGGAAGGCGACCCCCTTGTGCGGCAGGAGCCGACCCACGAAGAGCACCGTGTCGCCTTCGACCTCCTCTTCCGGCCCCGGCGAGAACTTCTCCGTGTCCACGCCGCCGTAGATGACATGGGCCCCGGCGAGCCCCTGATGACCGAAGACCCTCCGGCTGTACTCGCTGATGTGCAGGTGTCCGTCGAAGAGCCCGTCGGTAGAGAAGTAGGCGGAGAGGTCCCAGCCCCCTCCCCCGAGCTCCGTCACGAACACCGGCGTTCGCACGAGCTTGCAGGTGAGCGCCGCCAGACTGCTGGCGAGGACGTGCTGCTGGTGGCAGTGGACCACCGTGGCCCCCAGGAGGCGCCGTGCGAGGGTGGGCACGATGGGGTTGGAACGCTGACCGCGCACGTAGTGAGCGGGACCGAGCACTTCGATGTCCAGCGCGCCCTCGCGGATGCGTGCCGGCTGGTCCCCGAAGGTGAAGAGCCGGGTGGGGACGCGCAGCGCCATGTGCCGCGCGAGCTCGAAGACGTAGCGCTCTGCCCCACCCACGACTCCGCGTGGGCCGAAGAGCGCTGGGACCAGGTGGACGACCGGACGCATGGGGGCCGTGGGCCATGCCCTCGGAGAAAGGGAGACAGGCCCCGGGCAGTTAGGAATCCGCGCGCGCCGCGAGGAGTCCCTCGCGACCTCAACCCGGGGGCACTGTCGGCAATCACGCGCGCAGGACCGACCGCCGGCCCCCTTTGGTCACGACGCGTGCGGAGGCCACTCTCCAAGCCGGGGCGGCGCACATCCCCAGGTTGCGAGGAGGACGTGGCGACATGGGTATCCGGGTGCTCCACGTGGCGCCGGGAAACCTCTTCGGAGGTGTCGAGCGTTTCCTGCTCTCCCTCGCACGCGTCGCTGCTCCGGGCAGCCACGCCTTCGCCGTCTTCTTTCACGGGAGGTTGGAGCAGGAGCTTCGGGACGCGGGCGCGCAGGTCCACGTGCTCGGCCCTGCCCGCATGTCGCGGCCATGGACGGTGTGGCGGGCGCGGCGCGCTCTCCAGGGCCTGCTGCGAAGCGCGCGCCCCGACGTCGTCCTTTGCCACTCACCCTGGGCGCACGTCGCGACGAACGCCGCGCTCGGGAGGCGGCGCACCGCGCTCTTC
>JAKEEX010000093.1 GCA_022616315.1 Myxococcaceae bacterium | reverse complement strand
GTCCGCAGCTCGTGGGCGGCCACGGTGAGGAAGAGGTCGCGGGCGCGGACGGCGGCCTGGGCCTGCTCGTAGAGGCGCGCGTTGTCGATGGCGATGGCCGCTCGCCGCGCCACCTCCTGCGCCAGCTCGAGCTCCAGCTGCCCGTAGTGCCTGCCAGGGACGCCCGAGGCCAGGGTCAACATCCCGAGCATCTGGCCCCGCGCAATGAGCGGCACCGCCAGCGCCGTCCTCGTGCCGACCGCGCGGAAGAGCGCCGCATGCAGCTCGTTGTTCCGGGAGATGACGAGCAGGTCCTCCTCTGACAGCTCGGGGGCGACGTGTGGCTTGCCGTCCGTCAGCACCTGGCCCGACGGGCCAGCGTCACCGGGGCGCGCCGGGAAGCGCGTCACGAGCTCCTCGAGGAGCGGCCGTTTCGTGGAGTCCGCGTGCGCCCAGCCCACGCGCAGCAGCTGCCCTCCCTCCACCACGGCCATCACGCACCAGTCGCACATCTCGCGAACGAGCAGCTCCCCGAGGCGTGCGAAGGTCAGCTCGTAGTCGAGCGATTCCGACAGGAACACGCCCGACTCCGCGAGGAAGGCCACCCTGCGGTTCGCCTCCGAGAGCTCCGCCGTCCTGGCCCGCACCTGCCTCTTGAGCGTCAGGTTCCAGAGGACGACCGCCCCCACCAGGAGGCCCACACCCGTTACCAGGACGGCGACGAAGCGCCAGAACGACGCGTCCATGTAGAACGGCCGCTCCCACTGGACGACCCAGCGCTCCCAGATGTCCCTTCGCTCTCGCTCGGTGATGGCTCCCACCCCCTTGCGAAGGATGCCGAGGAGGAGGGGCTCGTCACGGCGAGCGCCCATTGCCAGGTGGTAACGGAAAGGGACGTCCCCCGCGATGCGGAGGTTGGGGAGGTGCTCGTCGGTGATGATGTAGGAGGCCGTGGCGATGTCCGCCAGCACCACGTCCACCTCACCCGTGGCGAGGCGTCGCAGCCCCTCGACATCGTCCTTCACGAGCGTGAGGTGGAGAGGCGGGTGCTGCGCCGTGAGGAAGTCCTCGAGCGCGAACCCTCTGCCGACCGCCACCTTGAGGCCCCTCAGCTGCTCGAGGCTCAAGGAGTCCCAGGTGCCCCTGCGCACGAGGATGACCACGGGCGAGCTCACCAACGGCTCGGTGAAGGCGAGAAACTCCGCACGCTCGGGCGACTCCGCCATCAACACGGTGACATCCACCCGCCCTTCGCGCACTCCCCGGAGAACGTCGTCCACGGGGGCCGGGGGCAGGACGTGGAAGCGGATTCCGAGCTTCTTCTCGAGGAGCTGGGTGTAGTCCGCGGCCATTCCGATGAACTCTCCGAGCTCGTTCACGAACGAGAACGGAGGACCACCCGAATAGGGAGCGAGGACGACCGTGTCTCCATGCCGTCGCAGCCACTCGCGCTCTTCGGGGGTGAGCGAGACGGTGGGCCCGCTGCGGGGAGTGATGCGCGGGAGCACCAGCACGGCTGCCGCCAGGGTCAGCGCCGCGAGGAGAAGCCACGCTCTGTTCCATCGCCAGCGCATCGGCTCATCCCGTCCCGAGCGCAACCGCCAGCACGGCATCGAAGAGGCGTGGTGCGCGGCCGAGCACACGCACGAGCGGCCGACGCAAGCGTGGCCGGCGCGCCAGCGCGAGCACTCCGCGGGTGAGGACCTCGTACCTGCGGAACTCGCGGCGGAACACCCGCACGTAGGAGGCGAGCTCGCGCGCCGTGGCACCTCGCACGAGCGCCTGCGGCAGCACGGCCGCGAGCGCCTCCGCACAGACGAGCGCGAGGCTCAGGCCTTCTCCCGTCACGGCATCCACGTAGCCTGCCGCGTCGCCGAGCAGGACGAAGCGGTCCGCCACCACGCTCCTGGCGCGCTGCGCGAGGGGACCGGCGCCTCGCGGCTCGGAGTCGGGCTCGGCGTCCCCCAGACGTGCCGCGAGGTGCGGGAAGCGTGCGCGGAGTGAGGCGACGCTCGGGTTGGGAGGAAATCCGCGCTCCCACAGGAAGGCCACGCCCACGCGCTGCCTCCCCGCGGGTGTCACGTAGGCCTCCACTCCCGGCGACAGGTGCACCTCCACCCGCGGTGCCCAGGGTGCCACGCGAAAATGCTGACGCAGGCCATAGCGCCGCGGGCCGCGGGCGGAGAGCTCCAGGCCCTCGGCGCGACGGAGGGTGGAGGCGAGCCCGTCGGCTGCGACGAGGATGCGTGCCCGCACCGGGTCTCCGGGCGTGGAGAGCACCACTGCATCGTGGGAGCGTTCGTGTGCTCGGACCGGGCAGCGCGTTCGGACCTCGACTCCCAGCGCGTCCGCGCGTGCGAGGAGCGCCCGCGACAGTGCGAGCCGGCGAATGCCGAGGCCTCCCGGTGCGGGAAGCCGGCCCTCTGCCGCGCTGCCGTCCTCCTGCACGTAGCGGATGGCGTGGAAGGGCGCGCAATCCTCCGGTGCCAGGTGCGCGCGGACGCCGAGTCGCTCGAGGACCGCAAGCCCTGCGGGCATCAGGCCCTCGCCACAGGCCTTGTCCACCGGGACCTCCTGGCGCTCGAGGACCGTCACGGAGAGGCCCCTGTTTGCCGCGGCGATGGCGAGGGCAAGGCCCGCGGGACCGGCTCCGGCGACGGCGATGTCCCAGGTGTGTGGCGC
>JAKEEX010000684.1 GCA_022616315.1 Myxococcaceae bacterium | reverse complement strand
GCGGCTCCCTTCGCGAGTCCTCCGCCTGGGCGCGCGCAGTCTCCGCGATCCGACGCGCACGGAGCAGGTCGGCCAACGGGTGCGCACCCGCGCCCCCGGGTTGGCATGAGGCTACATGCGCTCGCTCAGTGCCGCGCGGTCGTGCCTTCGGGCTCGGCCTCAGCAGGTGCCGGCGGCAGCGCCCACGTCACCTCGCCGTCCGCGCCCTGCCGGCGCACGATCCCCACCACGGCCGCCGCCCTGTAGGCCGTCCGCTCGGCGAACCCCGCGGCCACGAGCTCGGTCACGCAGTCGCGCCCGAGTCGCGGCCCGCCCGCGAGCGCTGCCCGCAGCCGCTCCACCGCCTCGTCCCGCGCCCCTCGAGGCCCTCGTGCCCGCAGGCTCGCCTCCGCCGCCTCCACCCGAGGCTCCAGCTCCGCCAGGCCCTCGAGCCGCCGCTCCAGCGCGGTGACGCGCGCCTCGAGGGCGTTGATCTGCTGCTGGTAGGACATCTCACCCCCTGCCACGGGCAACCGCCCGCTGCGGGGATAGTTTCGCTGCCAGCCGGCCACCCACGCCACCAGCCGCGCCAGGCGATCGAGGGTGGCGCTCCGCCGCGTCCGCAGGCGGCTTGCAGCTCCGCGCTCCGGGCGGCCCTCCGCCGCGCGGGCGCCCGCTCAGGAGCCGCGCTCGACCGAAGCTCGATCGCCTGGCGCGGAGCGTCCGCCACCTGACGACGCTCTCTTCCTCCCAGGAGGCCAGTTTTCCGCAACACCGCAACGCCACTTTTCCGCAACCACCACCACCAGAACGTCGAACCTGCGGCGCCTGGCGTCGCGCAGGAGGCGATCGAGCACGGGTCGCCGCGGCTTTTGCCCCGAGGGTCATGGGCTGGTCGCACAGTCGGCGGGTGACGCCCTCCCGCGCCGCGTAGTGTCGGTTCGAAGCAGAAACGACACAACGGCGCGCGTTCTCCTGCGAGAGCACGGATCGGAGCGCTGGGAACGCAGGAGAAGAGAGATCACGGCGCGGATGGTGCAGCGCGTCAGGCAGTCCAGGTGCACCGCGGAGCTCGATGGGCGCAGCGCGCTGCGCCGCGGCGAAGCCGTCGGAGTGGTTGAAAACGCACGAGGGGGCACCCCACCCTGCGCGAGGGGCCCCCCGGAGGGGGTGGTGCTGCGTTTATGGGCCCCGCTCGCCCGTGCACCTGGTTCTTTTTGGGTCCCATTCACCTCCTACACCCGGCACCACCCGGCGCGCACCCGGCAAGGACCCGGCCGGGTGCGGGTCGCTACCTGAGTACGCCCCACTCCGCCCCCAGTGCGCCCTCGATGGGGGCGGAGTGCCCTCCCAGTGCGCCCCTTGGGACCCCTTCTTAGGGGTCCAGGGCGCACAGGGCGCACTCCTGTCGGAGGGTGTATTTCTGCGCCCCAGTGCGCCCCCCATCGAGGGCGCACTCAGAAGGGGATTTCTTCGGTGCTGAGTCGCAGCTCGGTCGAGCGGCGGGCGCCCTGGCGGACTTCGAT
>JAKEEX010000092.1 GCA_022616315.1 Myxococcaceae bacterium | reverse complement strand
GAGACGGAGGCGGAGCGGTTCCTCGCCCACGCGCGCGAGGCGGGTCGCGTCGCCATGGTCCCGGCGCACGAGGACGGGACCCTCGTTGGGCTCGGACTCTCACTCCCGGATGGCGCGCGCGGCTACCTCCCCCTGAGGCACACGGCCCTCACGTCGGGTGTCCAGCTTCCACCTGCGCGCGCGAAGGCGCTGCTCGCGCCCCTCCTCGCGGACGAGCGTGTGGTGAAGGCCGGGCACGGTCTCAAGGCGCTCATGCACATGCTCGCGCGGGAGGGCCTGCCGCTCACCGGCGCGCGGGACGATGTGGAGCTGCTCAGCTACCTGCTGAACCCCTCCCGGCGCGAGCACGCGCTCGCGGATCTGGCACGCGAGCGTCTCCAGGAGGAGCTGCCCACCCTGGCCACCGGGAAGAAGACCGTGCCGCTCTCCGAGCGCACCGCGGAGGAGGTCGCGGCGTGGGCGGGACCCACCGCGGACGCGGCCCGACGACTGGTGGAGCCGCTCTGGGAGGACCTGGAGCGCGCAGGGCTCGGAAAGCTCGCGCGGGACATCGAGGTGCCGCTGCTGCCCATCCTCGCGAGGATGGAGGAGCGGGGCGTGAAGCTCGACACCAGCGTCCTGGGACGCATCTCGCTACGGGTGGACTCCGAGGCGGACGGGATGCTGAAGGAGATCCACCGGCTCGCGGGCCACGAGTTCAACGTGGGCTCCAACACACAGCTGGCCCAGGTCCTCTTCGTCGAGCTCAAGCTGCCCGTCCTCAAGCGCGGGAAGACCGGACCGAGCGCGGACCAGGAGGTGCTGGAGAAGCTCTCCGAGACGCACCCGCTGCCGCGCGCCATCATCGACTACCGCACGCTCTCGAAGCTGAAGTCCACCTACCTGGACACGCTTCCGGGCCTCGTCGCAGCGGACGGCCGCGTCCACACCACGTTCAACCAGGTGGTGGCCGCCACCGGGCGCCTCTCCTCCCAGGACCCCAACCTCCAGAACATCCCCATCCGCACCGAGGTGGGGCGCGAGATCCGCCGCGCCTTCGTGGCCGAGCCCGGGCACAAGCTCGTGTCTGCGGACTACAGCCAGGTCGAGCTGCGCATCCTCGCGCACATCGCGGAGGACGCCGCCCTCCTCGAGGCCTTCCACGAGGACGCGGACGTGCACCAGCGCACCGCCGCGGAGATCTTCGGCGTGCCCCCGGGCGAGGTGACGTCCGAGATGCGCCGCGTGGCCAAGACGGTCAACTTCGGCATCGCGTACGGTCTGTCACCGCACGGGTTGTCCGCGCGGCTGGGCATCTCGCAGGAGGAGGCACGGGGGATCATCGATCGCTACTTCGCGCGCTACGCGGGCATCCGGCGCTACCTCGACGAGACGGTCGAGCGCGCGCGCAAGGTGGGCTACGTGGAGACCCTCTTCGGCCGCCGCCGCCTGATGGCGGATCTCCACTCGAAGAACCGCGCTGCCGCCCAGGCTGCCGAGCGCGCTGCCATCAACATGCCCATCCAGGGCACCGCCGCGGACCTCATCAAGCTCGCCATGATCGCGGTCGAGAGGGCGCTCGCTGAGGAGCGGCTCGCCGCGCGCATGATCCTCCAGGTCCACGACGAGCTCCTCTTCGAGGCGCCCGACAGCGAGGTGGGGCGGGTGGAGGCGCTGGCACGGCGCTGCATGTCGGGTGTCGCGGAGCTGAAGGTGCCGCTCAAGGTGGACGTGGGCGCGGGGCTGACGTGGGCAGACGCGCATTGACGGCGGAGCGCTTCAACGCAGTCCTGGAGATCGGCACCGCGCTGGCCTCCGCACGGGACGTGGATGCGCTCCTGACGCTCGTCATCGAGCGTCTCTCCGGCCTCCTGAGCGCCGACGCTGCCACCCTCTTCGTCCACGACGCGGAGGCGGACGCGCTCGTCAGCCGAGTGCTGCGGGGCGGTGGACTCAAGGAGCTGCGGCTCAACCCCCGCGACGGAATCGTGGGCCACGTCTTCCAGACGGGAGAGACGTTGCTCATCCCGGACGCGTACTCGGATGGCCGCTTCAATCCCGAGGTGGACCGCCAGTCGGGCTTCCGGACCCGCTCCATCATCGCCGCGCCGCTCCGGCACGTGAGCGGTCACCTCCTCGGGGTGGTGGAGGTGATGCACTCGAAGGTGGCCGCGTTCAACGGCGAGGACCGGGCCCTGGTCGAGGCCATCTCCGCGCAGATCGCCGGTGTGCTCGACAACGTGCTGCTCGTGGAGACACTCCGTGCACAGAACGAGCAGCTGCGCGCCGCACTCGGCAAGGAGCGCCTCGCCGCGGTCGGGCAGATGCTCTCGGGCGTGCTGCACGACCTGCGAACGCCCATGACCATCATCAGCGGCTACACGCAGCTCCTGGCGGAGGAGGAGAGCGCTGCGGAGCGTGCCCAGCTCGCCAAGCGCGTGGAGAAGCAGGTGGAGCACATCTCCGCCATGACCCGGGAGACGCTCGCCTTCGCCCGCGGCGAGCGCGAGCTCCTCGTGCGCAAGGTGTACCTCCAGCACTTCTGCCGCGAGGTGGAGGAGTACCTCCGCAAGGAGTTCGAGCCGTGCGGTGTGGAGCTGCGGATGAAGGTCTCGTACGCGGGCACGGTGCGCGCGGACGAGAACAAGCTCAAGCGCGTCGTCTACAACATCGCGCGCAACGCGGCGCAGGCCATGCCGGGCGGTGGGCGCTTCACCCTGACGGTCGAGCGCGACGCCGACATCCTCGTCCTGCGCTTCGAGGACACGGGCCCGGGCGTCCCGCCGGAGATCGCGGACCGGCTCTTCGAGTCCTTCGTGACGGCGGGCAAGAGCGGCGGAAGCGGACTGGGGCTCGCCATCGTCAAGCGCATCGTGGATGCGCACGGCGGCACCGTCTCGTTCCGGAGCCGACGCGACGAGGGCACGACGTTCGAGGTGCGCCTACCGCTCGGCGGATGAGGCCCTCCGCGCACTCAGTGCACGCCACGAACCGGGTGCGCCGCGTCCGCGGTGTCCGGTGTCGGGCGGCGTTCGAACAGCTCCACGATCAGGCCGCCGAAGGACACGTCCGGCACAGGGAGCGAAGGCTCCGCCAGGTGGATGGCGTGGGCCAGCGCGGAGTCCATGCCCTCCCGGACGGCGCTCCGGATCAGGCGCTGCTGGGACGGCGGGGCACCGAGCGCATCCAGGGCGTCGCCGAGGCAGCGCAACAGCGTGAAGAACTCCGCCTGGAGGGCCCCTGGACCACGCTCGTGTGAGATACGCAGCACGCCCCGGGTCCGGGCCCAGGGGCTCCCGGGTGCTCCTTCCAGGCTCCGACCGAGCTCCCGGATGAACGGCTCCACCACGTCATCCAGGAGGTTGTGGGCCGGCGTGCCTTGGGTCGCCTGCACCAGCCTCACGCGCCGCCACGCCGCCGCCACGCGGTCCGGCTGCTGCGAGAAGACCCGTGCTGCGCTCAACGAGGTCTGCTTCACCTGAGCCACCGTGCACCCTCCTGACACGCCCCGAGCAGCGTGACGCTGCCGAAGCAAGAGGGCGGCCAGGCTGTGACGGCCACCTCCCGAGTGGATCCGGACTCTTGCGGGACGGTTTCCCCGCCCGCCGGAGGTGACGGCGCAAAAAGTTCTGTTGAGCGCCGGGCGCTCGGGCAAGCCGTACCGGGAGCGGGGCTTGCGCGTCCTGTGCGAGCGCCTCCGGGAGGAGCGTTGCCCGCGGTCCTTCGCGTCAGGGGACGCCGGGCTTCTCGGGGACGTGCTCCTCGACCACGGACGGCAGCGCGCCCTCGCGCATCGACAGCGCTTCGGCCAGGGCCCGCTCCGCGGCTTCCTCCGCGGCGTCCTCCCGCTCCATGACGTCGAGGCGGAGGGACATCTGTCGCCGGCGCCGGATGTACGCGAGCACACTCAGGAGTGCGGCCACCGCCATGGCGAGCGAGGACGTGGTCACCCACGGAAGCCACCCGTACCGGCGCGGCAGCTCCGCGCGCCACGCCTGCTCCTCGAGGGAGAGCGAGGTGTGGAAGGCCTTGCCGAAGGCCGTCTCGAACGGATCCCCGCCGCGGACGGAGTCCAGCAGCTCACCCATCCGCGCCGCTCCATGTCGCTCGGCGAGCCATCCCACGAAGGCACCGCTCTGCGCATAGGCCAGCTCGACGTCCCACGGCATCTCCGGCCAGCCGCGCGCGAGGTCCTCGAAGGCCATCACCCGGTCCTGCCTCACGGCCTGGAAGAGCGCCGTGTAGCGGGACACATCGAAGCGCTCTCCCGTCAGCTGGACCGCGAGTCCCTCCTGGAACCAGCGCGGCCAGCCGGAGCCGAGCCTCCCGAGGGCCACGTGGGACAGCTCGTGCCACAACGTGTCGGTACCGCCGGGACCGGACAGCGTGGTGACGTCCAGGAGGATGATGTTGTGGGCAGGGTAGGCGAGTGCCCTGGCCCATCCGGGGGGCGCGCCACCGGGGAGGGCGAGCGCCTCGAGCTCCTCCCGGCCTGCGCCGAGCCGGACCTCCGTCACGCCGGGCCAGTCCCGGCCGAGAATCTGGCGGAAGGTGTCCCGCACCCGCTCGATCCGCTCAGCGAGGAGGCGCGCACCTCCCTCGGAGTTGGCCGTGTACAGCAGCCGGAACCGTGCCGTGCGGAGCTCACCCTGGACCAGCTCGGGGTAGGGCGCGGGCATGAGCGGAGGCTCGTGGGCGCCGTGGGCCGCCCGCGACACCGGAGCAGGTTCGGAGTGCTCCTGGGCGAACACGGCCGAGGCCGGTGCCAGCCCCAGGAGGAGCGACAGGAGCACGAACAAGGCGCTGCGCATGAGCATCAGACGTCCTGGAGGAGGCCTACGACCTGCGCAGTGGTAACGCCCGCGATGTGGACACGCTTGCGACGGGAGGTTTCACCACCCACCAGACGCACCGCCCTTCGGGGAACGCCGAGGAGCTCCGACAGCAGCTCCTGCAATGCCTCATTCGCGGCCCCCTCCACGGGTGGAGCGGCCAGCTGCACCTTCAGCTGCCCGTCGTGCTCGCCCACGACGCGGCTGCGCGAGGCACGTGGCTGCACCAGCACCGCGAGCTCCACACCGTCCGGCCGTTCCTGAACGAACGCCGGGGTCAACCTACCGCTCCCCGATCTGCTTTCGTTTCGCGAGGAAGGCGACGTTGTCCTCGGCACCCGAGGCCTCGCGGAACGTCTCGAGCAGCTTGAGGTGGCCGTCCACCACGGCCCGGAGCTGGACCTCGAACTGGGTGCGCTGACGCTTGAGCTCGTTGATGTCACCCACCACCTCGAGGAGCCGCTGGTGCGCGCCCTGGACGATCTTCTCGCCCTGCAGCTCGGCCTCCGCCACGAGGATGTCCGCCTCCTTCTTGGCGGCCGTTCGCAGCTCCTCGCTGATGCGCTGGGCGGTGACCATCGTCTCCTGGAGGGTGCGCTCGCGCTCCACGTGCTGCTCGAGCTGGAGCTGGGTGCGCTTGAGCGCCTCCTTCAGCGTGATGTTCTCGCGCACGACCTCCTCGAACTCCGCCGCGAGCAGCTCCTGGAAGGCCTCCACCTCCCGGGGGTCGTAGCCCCGAAGGCCCCTGGGAAAGCGCTTCTGGCGGATGTCGAGTGGCGTGATCTTCATGGCACCGGGAAGTCTAGCGTGGTCCCCCGGTTTCTCTAGAAAGTGGTGCCTGCCTGCTCCCCGGGCGGTCGAGCGTGGTCGAAATCTTGACGCGGATCCGGGCCATGCGACCTTGCCACGCGACAGGCCTGTAGCACCGCGGGCGTCGGTCCCGGGTGGAGGAACGAGATGCGGTCGACGGTGGCCACCAGCTGGAGGACGCTCGAGAACGTCGAGGTCGAGTGCACCCACTGCGGCGTTCGCATGACGCAGCACCAGGGGAGCGGGAACGCGGTGAGGTACTTCCGCTGCGCGTCCTGCCGTCGGTTCATCTCCAGCAGCCACACGGACATCCTCCGGGCGGATTCGAAGATGCGCACCCATGCGGTGCGGCCCGCCCAGGAGGTCGTTCCGATGGCGTCGGTGAAGGCGCGCCTCGAGCGCTTCCTCGCCGCGGTGGAGGACCAGGACCCCTACCGCGTGCTGGGGGTCTCCCCGCTCGACAGCGCGGAGCGCGTCCGCACCCGGTACCGCGAGCTCGCCCTTCAGTGTCACCCGGACCGGGGTGGCACACCGGAGAGGATGCGGGAAGTCAACGCGGCGTACGAGCGCATCCTGAGCCACCGTGAGCGCCGGCAGCGCGAGTCGCTTCCCGCGAACGTGCGCCTGGGAGCGCTCCCCGCGGCCTGACGCTTCGAAGACACTCGTCTGCTCCGGAAGGGCGGAGCCTGGCAGCCGACCCGGGGCGTGCGCAGGGTGGCGGGCCATGGGGGAGCTCCGGTTCCAGGAGTGGGTGGCGCTCGCGGCGCGGCTCATGGAGGCCGTGGGCGTGGTCGTCATGGTCGCCGGCGCCGTCGTCGCGACCGGGCTCCTGGCGTTCCCGAGCGCCGGGATGATCGCCCGCGGAGAGAGCCGCTTCCACCGCTTCCGCGTTCACCTGGGACGCGGCATCCTGCTCGGTCTCGAGTTCCTCGTCGCAGCGGACATCATCCGCACCGTGAGCGAGCTGCCCACGCTCGAGCGCGTGGTGGTCCTCGCGGTCATCGTCCTCATCCGGACGTTCCTGAGCGTCACGCTGCAGGTGGAGCTGGAGGGGCGCTGGCCGTGGCAGTCGCTCAGGGGCCTCGGAGCGGGCTCTCGCGCGCACGCTTCCGCGCCCCCGGTGCTAGGACGGCCCGGAGAGCCGGAAGCCCACCCTCCTGCCGAGCACTGAGGCCTGCCGAGCACTGAGGCCTGCCGAGCACTGACGTCCCGAACGACGGAGGCCGGAGCCCCCGGGTGGACAGGTGCTCCGGCCTCCAGCCGCATGTCCCTGACGGGATTCGAACCCGTGTTTTAGCCTTGAAAGGGCCACGTCCTGGGCCTCTAGACGACAGGGACGGCCGCTGCAGTGAGTCGCCGGGGGCTCGAACCCCGGACCCTCGGCTTAAAAGGCCGGTGCTCTACCAGCTGAGCTAGCGACTCGCACGCTCTTTCTCTTACCCTGAAGCCCGCGTCGCTGCACCAGCCGAATGGGCTACCTTCGGGGTGAGCAAGCGCGTTCGAACCATGGCCGACCCCGAGAAGGACGACCTGGAGCCGGAAGAGGAAGAGCCGGGCACCACCCGCGGGCGGAAGCACTACATCACCCGCGCCGGCGCCGAGCGCCTCCACGCCGAGCTCCTCCAGCTGCTCAACGTCGAACGGCCCAAGGTGACCGCCGAGGTGTCCGCGGCCGCCGCCCAGGGCGACCGGAGCGAGAACGCCGAGTACATCTACGGCAAGAAGCGCCTGCGCGAGATCGACCGGCGGCTGCGCTTCCTCCAGAGGCGCCTGGACAACGCCCTCATCGTGCAGCCCTCCGAGCAGACGGACACGGGGCACGTCTACTTCGGAGCCACCGTCGTGCTCGAGGACGAGGATGGAAGGCTGGCCACCTACCAGATTGTTGGACCCGACGAGATCGACGCCAGGGGTGGCCGTATCAGCGTGGACTCGCCCATCGGGCGCGCGCTCCTGCGCAAGGGCAGGGGCGACACCGTGACGGTGGTGCGACCACGAGGCGAGGTGGAGCTCACCATCATGGACATCCGTTACGTCTGAAGTTCACCCGTCGTTGCGAAGGAAGGCCTCACCTCCCCGAATGCGCAAGAACTTCATCCTCGACACGAACGTCCTGCTGCACGACCCCCAGTCCATCTTCGGGTTCGAGGACAACAACGTCATCGTCCCCATCTACGTCATCGAGGAGATCGACCAGTTCAAGCGGGACCTGTCGGAGCTCGGGCGCAATGCGCGCATGGTCTCTCGCTACCTCGACTCGTTCCGCTCCGAGGGCTCGCTCGCGGAGGGGGTGGCGCTTCCCCGTGGCGGGATGCTCCGCGTCGCCTTCACGGAGAACCGGCTCCCGCCGGGGCTCGCCGACAAGGAGCTGATGGACAACCGCATCCTGCAGGTGGCCATCGAGCTGCGGCAGAAGGAGCCGGAGACCCCGGCGGTGTTCATCACCAAGGACACGAACCTCCGCATCCGTGCGGACGCGCTCGGCCTCGACGCGGAGGACTACGACGCGGAGCGGGTGGAGATCAGCGAGCTGTACACCGGCTTCGCCGAGCTCTTCGCTCCGCGCGACGTCATCGACCAGCTCTACAAGCCCGGCGCCGAGGTGGAGGTGGGCGGGATGGAGTCGCTCTCGCCCAACCAGTTCGTCCTGCTCAAGGACGAGACCAACCCGAGCCACACCGCCATGGGACGCCTGAGCGCCACGCGCGGCAAGGTCATCCCGCTGGCGCGCGCCCTGAAGGAGGGCGTGTGGGGCGTGCGTCCCCGCAACATGGAGCAGGCCTTCACGCTGGACCTGCTGCTCAACGACGACATCAAGCTCATCACCATCGTGGGCAAGGCAGGCACCGGCAAGACGCTGATGGCCATCGCCGCGGGGCTCCACAAGGTGACCGAGGAGAGCGTCTACCAGAAGCTGCTCGTGAGCCGGCCCATCTTCCCGCTCGGGAGGGACATCGGCTACCTGCCGGGCAGCGTGGAGGAGAAGCTCAACCCCTGGATGCAGCCCATCTTCGACAACGTGGAGTTCCTGATGAACCTCAGCCGCGCGGACAAGAAGGCGGGCCGCGGCTACCACGAGCTCGTGGACCTGGGGCTCATCGAGATCGAGCCGCTCACCTACATCCGCGGCCGCAGCATCCCCAACCAGTTCATCATCGTGGACGAGGCGCAGAACCTCACGCCTCACGAGGTGAAGACCATCATCACGCGGGTGGGGGACAATACGAAAATCGTCCTCACCGGGGACCCGTTCCAGATCGACAACCCGTACGTGGACTCGAGCAGCAACGGACTGGTCCACGTCGTCAACCGGTTCCGCAACGAGAAGATCGCCGGCCACATCACGATGACCAAGGGAGAGCGGAGCGCGCTGGCGGAGCTCGCGGCGAACCTCCTGTGAGGACGTCCACCATGACCAAGTCCAACGTCGGCGACGGACCCGCGGGGCCGAGGGGGGACGGGCCGCAACAAGTCCCGGTGCTCGAGTACCCCACCGACTACGCGTTCAAGATCATCGGCCACCAGGAGGCCGACTTCGTGGAGTACGTCCGCCAGCTCTTCGGCCGGTTGATGGGCCAGGAGCTTCCCGCGAGCGCCATCAGCCTGCAGCCGAGCAGCAAGGGGAAGTACGTGTCGGTGGAGGTCCGGGTGCGCCTCGACTCGGAGGCGCAGCGGCGCTCCATCTACGCGCAGCTCCACGGCGAGCCGCGCATCGTGCTCTACCTCTAGGAGACGCGGACTTCCGGGGCGGGGACGATTGCGCGTATAAGCACGGCGCCCATGTCCGCGGCCTCCCACTTCCCGCTCCTGCTCCCCAAGGGGGACCACCGTCCCTTCGCGACCGGGGAGGTGGTGCGCCGGTTGGTCCATGTGGGCGGGCTGGAAGAGGGGAGTCGGGTTCTCCTCGCCGGTGGCGCGGCGGTGCTGCCATTCTGCTCGGACTCGCGTGCGCAGCTCGTGGTCTCGGAGCCGGACGCCGACGAGGCCGCGCGTGTCCGCGGACAGGTTGCCGCCGAAGGGCTCGACGACCGGGTGAGCGTCCGCTCCGTTGCGCTGGACCACTGGCCCGAGAGCGCCGAGAGGTTCCATGCTGTGGCCCTCCTCGGGGAGGTGCCCATGCCGTTCGACGTCGCCGTGAAGCAGCTCCGGCAGCTCGTCGTGCCTTCCGGCGGTCGGCTCGCGCTGACCTATCCCGTGCGTGTGAGTCGCGAGCTGTCCGAAGAGGTGCAGGCGTTCTGGCGGGAGCGGCTCGGTGAGCCCCTGCGGTGGCCGCGGGAGCTGTTCATGGCGCTCGAGCGGGGGGGATTCGAGAGCGAGGACGCCCTCACGCTCGACGAGCACGCGCTGGAGGCCCTGTACGCCTCCGCCGGCGCTCACCGCGTGGAGGCGGGAGGCCCCGAGGTCACGCCGTTCGATCGCGAGCTCGCGCTCCACCGTGCCCAGGCCGGACGCACCGGTGTGACGTACGCGCTCCTCGTGGGACGCCGGAAGGAGTCCGGCGACGTCCCATTCACGTCGAGGGACCGGGGATAGGCGCCCGGTCCGCTGGCGTCAGTGGAGGGCCCCACTGAAGTCGCAGAGCTCCACCGCCTCCTGGACCACGCGCAGATGGAGGCTGTCCCGCGTCCCCGCGGTTCCGCCACCCACCTGCACCGGGACGGACTGTGCGAAGCGGAGCGTCACCTCCGAAGCGAGGAACGCGAGGCTCGAGCCGGAGTGGGCGTTGCCCCGCAGGAGGCGTGTCAGGTCCGGCAACACGCCCACGCTTGCGTCCACCGCCACGCGCATGCGTCCGCGCAGGTCGAACGCCGGGGACGACGGACCGCTGGCAGTGAGCGACGTCGCATCCACGCACCGTGCCCGCCCTCGGAAGAGCACGGTCCCCGGCGGCACGAGGGGGCCCGTGGCCTCGCCGTCGTCACCGAGCAGGAGCGCTCCCCCCACACCGCAGCGCACCTCGCACTCCAGCTCCGTCGCGCGCGCGAGCTGCGTGGAGAGGGAGTGGAGCGCCACGGCAGGGGCGATTGCACCCGCGTTCTCCACGAGCCTGTGCAGGGGTGTCCCACCCAACCTGCGCTGAATCCACGCCCGCTCGTGGACCAGCTGCGCGTCGAGGCCCACGGCTGCAAACGGCGCGAAGCGCCCGTCCACGTCGAGCAGATCCACCCTCCGGAACCCTGGAACCTCCGCAGCGTGGGCGCGGAGCACGTCATCCAGGAGGCCGTCGCTCCCGAGGCCCGAGGCGCCCACGAGCTCGGCAAGGCGCTGTCCGCCGCCCAGCGGGAGGACGCCGAGGCGGGGCAACCGAGCGGCGGCATCGCGGGGCTGGCGCAGGAGCGCCGTGACGAAGCGGCTGAAGGACGCGTCTCCACCGGCCACGAAGACGGTCTCGTACCGTCGCTCGAGCGCAAGGCGCGCCACGCGGACCAGCTCCTCACGCGAGTCCGCGAGGTGCAAATCCCCCGGCGTCACCACGTGCGAGAGCATGCGGAGCGTCCCGGCGGTGGCCCGCGGCGCGCGCGCATCCACGACGACACCCACGCGGGGAAGCTCCAGCGGTGCCGGGGCCGGCGTGTGGTGGAGAGCGGCGGAGGACGTGCGCATGGGTGCTCGGATGTGGGACGACGGAAGATGCGCTGCGAGCAGACATGAGTGTTCGTTGCGCAACGCATGCCAGCGACTCGTGGCGATGTGTGCGCTGGAAATTCAACGGCTTCCGAGACTTCCGGGAGGGCAGCCGGCCGAGCGCCGTCACCACCGGGTAGCGGGGGTGCGCAGGTCCCTTCGCACCTCCGGGCCTCCGGGCGTGCGCGGTTTGACAGGGGGGGACCCCTGGTTACGTTGTGCGCACATCCGGAGTAGCGCGGAAAAACGCAGCAGTTTCGGGAGGATTCGACTCGTGGCGAAGATCATCGGCATCGACCTGGGCACCACCAACAGCGTGGTCGCCATCATGGAGGGCCGCGAACCGAAGGTGATTACCAACGAGGAGGGCAATCGCATCACGCCCTCGGTGGTGGCCTTCACGAAGGATGGTGAGCGGCTCGTGGGACAGGTGGCCAAGCGTCAGGCCATCACCAATCCGGAGCGCACCATCTTCTCCATCAAGCGCTTCATGGGCCGTCGGCACGAGGAGACCAGCGAGGAGGCGAAGCTCGTCCCCTACAAGGTGGTGCGCGGCGCCAACGGAGATGCGCGCGTCGAGATCGACGGCAAGCAGTACAGCGCGCCCGAGATCTCTGCGCAGGTGCTCCTCAAGCTGAAGCGGGCAGCGGAGAACTACCTGGGCGAGAAGGTGACGGAGGCGGTCATCACCGTCCCGGCCTACTTCAACGACGCCCAGCGCCAGGCCACCAAGGACGCCGGAGAGATCGCCGGCCTCAACGTGCGGCGCATCGTCAACGAGCCCACCGCGGCGGCGCTCGCCTACGGCCTGGACAAGAAGAAGGACGAGAAGATCGCCGTGTACGACTTCGGCGGCGGCACGTTCGACATCTCCGTCCTGGAGGTGGGCGAGAACGTGGTGGAGGTGCTCGCGACCAACGGCGACACCCACCTGGGCGGTGACAACATCGACCTGGAGATCATGAACTGGCTCATCGCCGAGTTCCGGAAGGACACCGGGCTGGACGTGAGCAAGGACAAGATGGTCCTCCAGCGCCTGAAGGAGGCGGCCGAGAAGGCGAAGATCGAGCTGTCGAGCACGGCGGAGACGGACATCAACCTGCCGTTCCTCACCGCGGACCAGTCCGGGCCCAAGCACCTCAACGTCAAGCTGACCCGGGCCAAGTTCGAAGCGATGATCGACTCCTTCGTCGAGCGCTCGCTCGAGCCGTGCCGCAAGTGCCTGAAGGACTCCGGCGTGGACCCCAAGGACCTCAACGAGGTGGTCCTGGTGGGCGGCTCCACCCGCATCCCGAAGGTGCAGGAGGCCGTGAAGCGCCTGTTCGGCAAGGAGCCGAACCGCTCGGTGAACCCGGACGAGGTGGTGGCGGTGGGCGCCGCGGTGCAGGCCGGCGTGCTCTCCGGTGAGGTGAAGGACATCCTGCTGCTCGACGTGACGCCCCTGTCGCTCGGCGTCGAGACGCTCGGCGGCGTGATGACCCGCCTCATCGAGCGCAACACCACCATCCCCACGCGCAAGTCCGAGGTCTTCAGCACCGCCGCGGACGGGCAGACGCAGGTGGAGATCCACGTGATGCAGGGTGAGCGCGAGATGGCGGCGGACAACCGCAGCCTCGGGCGCTTCCACCTCACGGGCATCCCCCCGGCCCCGCGTGGTGTGCCGCAGGTCGAGGTGACGTTCGACATCGACGCGAACGGCATCCTCAACGTGGGAGCCAAGGACAAGGCGAGCGGCAAGGAGCAGAAGGTCACCATCACCCACTCGGGCGGCCTGGCCAAGGACGAGGTCGAGAAGATGGTGTCCGCGGCCCGCCAGCACGAGACCGAGGACAAGGCGCGTCGCGAGCTCGTGGAGCTGAAGAACCAGGCCGAGGCGCTGGTCTACCAGTCCGAGAAGACGGTCAAGGAGAACAAGGACAAGCTCCCGGCCGAGCTGGTGAAGCCGGTGGAGGATGCCATCGCCGAGGCGAACAAGGCGCGCGAGGGCACCGACAAGGACGCCATCAAGGCCTCGCTCGAGAAGCTGCAGCAGGTGACCTACAAGCTGGCGGAGGAGCTGTACCGTCAGCAGGGTGCCGCAGGCGCGCCTCCTCCGGGGGCGGGGCCGGAGGCCGGTGCCCCTGGGGCGGCTCCCGGCAGCCAGGCCACGCCCAAGGAGGACGTGGTGGACGCGGAGTACCGCACGAGCTGAGTGTAGGGGACGGGGACGCGGCTTCGGCCGCTTCCCCTCACCCTGTCCCGTGGAGGGGGCGACGGCGGTCTGCTTTCTTGGGTGTCTGTGGACCGGTAGCATTCGGGCTCCTGTGGACGCCTCCGCCTTTCCCTCTTCCCGCTTCACTGCCGCCGCCGGGGCGTTCCGCCGGTTCTTCCGCGAGCTACGCGAGGCGTTCCTTGAGCGCGAGGCGCTGTTCTCTCAGCTCGAGCTCGCGCTCCTGGCGCGTGAGCACGTGCTCGTCATCGGGCCGCCGGGAACGGGCAAGTCCGCGGTTGCCGGCGCAGCGCTGGGCCGCATCGTCGACGCTCACACGGGCGCGCCCAGCCTCTTCTCCCGACAGCTGACCGAGACCACCGTGCAGACCGACCTCGTCGGGCCGGTGGACTTCAAGGTGCTGACCGAGACGGGGCGCACCGAGTACCTCACCGACGAGGGGATGCTGGGCGCGGCCTACGCCTTCCTCGATGAGGTGTTCGACGGCCGGGACATGCTTCTGCGCTCCCTGCTCAACACCCTGCACGAGCGGGAGCTCAAGCACGGCCGGAAGGTGACGCGCGGTCGCACGTCCTGCGCCGTGATGACGAGCAACCGGTACCTCTCCGAGGTCGTGGCGCGCTCCCCGGAACTGCTCCTGGCGTTCGCGGACCGCTTGGCCTTCGTGTGCTTCGTGCCGCGGTCCTTCGCCCGGACGACGAGCCGCGCCGCCATGCTCGAGCGCGCAGTCCACGGACAGCTCCCGAAGCTCCGTGCACCTCTCACGTTGCAGGACGTGGAGGTGCTTCAGGAGGCGGTCGAGCATGTCCGGGTGCCCGCGCCGGTGCTGGAGGCCGTCGAGCGACTCGCGAGCCACATGGAGCAGGCCGTCCGCGTCCACACGCAAAAGCTGGCGGACTACGTCCAGACGCGCAGCTTCTCCCAGCGCAGCCTGGTGAAGGCCCTCTGGGTCCTCAAAGCGGCGGTCGTGCACGACTGCGTGCTCCGGCGCCCGGACCGGCCACTCGAGGCGACGCCGGAGGACCTGCGCGCTCTCGGATGCTTCTTCGGCACCGGGGGGCCGCCTCCCGAGGAGCTGGAGGTTCTCCTCAAAGGGGCCGTGGACCCACGTGAGCGAAGCCAGCTCGAGGGTGTCCGCGCGGAGGCACGGGCGTTCTCCGAGGCGCTCGCGGAGACGATGAAGGAGCGGGGCGACGGGGTGGAGCGCGAGGCGACGGAGCTCCAGCTGGAGCAGGAGCGGGGCCGGGTGGAGGCCCTCGGCGCGAGCCTCGAGCCGTCCGTCGCCGCTGAAGCGCTCGCATCGTTGAGGAAGAAGCTCGTGCCGGGCCCTCGCCACGGTGCCAACCGGTCGGCGCTGCTCTCCATGGTTCGGACGGTGGTCCAGACCTTCCTCAAGACATGGGACGGTGGCGCGCAATGGCCCTCCGGCACGAAGCAAGGGACCGCGCTCCTGGGAGCGCTCGACGCAGCGCTCCTTCTCTCGGACGAGATTCCGGAGCTGCGCGACGACCTGCCTGCCGTTTCGGCTGCGTGCAGCCGGCTTCTCGGACAGGTGCACGAGCGCGTGGCACTCGTTGCTGAGGCGGCCGAGCTGGTCGCGGAGGTGCAGCTGGACGAACTTGCGGGCGTGGCATCCAGTCTCGCCCTGGAGCTGAAGCAGCTCTCCGCCATCACGACGCGCTTGCTGCTGCTCGCGCCGGATCACGCTGCGGACCTCCGGGAGCGCGAAGTCACGTCGCGGCGGCGCACGGCAACGGCCTTGCGCCGGCGGGCCACGATTGCCTTCCAGCACCGTCCCGATCGGAGCGCCCGGCGCGAGGACCTCGCGGCGGCCGCCCGAAGCCTCCGGGCATTCGAAGGTGCCCTTCGCGCATTGGACCCGACCCAGGCGGGAGTGAACCAGGAGCTTCTCGAGCCGATTGCCCGGGTGCATGCGCAGAGGGTGCTCTCGGACGCGCGCTTCACGCGCCTGGAGGAGTACGCGCGCGTCGTGCAAGGTGTCGTCGAGTCACTCCGCAAGGAGGGCGTGGCCCCCGGCCCGGTGCTCGCGAGCTGCACCGAGCTCATCGAACGGCGCCTGCTCCTCCACGCGCGGGCACTCCAGCGCATTCCGGAGCTCCATCCACCCACCACCAGCGCAGCGCTTCAAGGCGAGGCGTACACGGCGTACCGCGAGCACACGTCCCGCCTCGCGCCGGATGGTGAGCTGTCGGGTCTCGACTCCGTGGCAGCGGAGCTCGCTGCCGCAGCGGTCCCCACGTCGCTGTCCGCGTCCGTCCGGGAGGCGGTTGCGAACGCCGAGCTGGCTTCACTCGAGGCACGCGCGGGCCTCCTCCGCAGCTGGCTGGACGCGGTGCTCGCCTCGTTGCCTTCGGTGGCCCAGCTCCGGGACCGGGCGGAGGCAGAGCGCGGCCTGGACCGGCTCGTCCGGAGCCGCTTCCCGCTCCTCACCATGCGCGAGGGAGAGCTGATGCGGCTGTCCACACGTCTGTCCGCCATCGTCCGTGAGGGCGGCGCAGTCGGCGAGGAAGCACAGCGCGTGGGGGAGCTCGTCAGTGACATCGGCGAAAATCTCGCCTCCGTCAGCCAGCGCCTGCTCGGCGCCCGCGCAGAGCAGTAGCCGGGAGGAGGATGCGTGGACGCGGGCGCACGCGAGCATCCGGCTTCATCCACCTTGCGGAGAACCGCGAGGACCTCTCCGTTCCCGGGTCCACTCGCGCAGCTGCGCCGCCGGATCGATGCGCTCCGAGAGGGGACGGTGGCCTTCGTCCGGATGTGGGATCGTCTCGTCCCGCCAGTCCTTACCCCGCGAGCGCTGGGAGAGCTCCCGGAGCTGACGGCGCTCACACGGGAGCTGGATCGGCTCTGCGTCCACACGCTCGGAGATGTGCGACTCCTCCGCACACTGCAGCTCCGACGAGGGCGGGGCGCGAAGCTCGCGGATGGACTCGAGACGAGGGCGCGTGTCGCCATGGGCGAGCTGGCACGAGCGGTTCGCGTGGCTGAGCGTGCGCAGCTCGCCGGGCGGCCCCTGGCGGGCGCGGCCAGCGCCCTCGAGAATCACCACGCGAGGCTGGTGCGCGTGGCCCGCGTGGCGGACGTCTTCCGTGAACCCGTGGCACCTGGGGAGGCAGACGACGGGCCGTTCACGCTGCTGCCTCCTGTGGAATCCCATGCGTCCAGGCCGCCGAGCGCCGCGCGCATCGCCGTCGTGGAGTACCTCGAGGCACGCGCGCGCGCGGAGGTGTGGGACATCGCGCAGAAGCGCCGGGACCTGGACGTGGCCCATGAGCTCCTTCTGAGACTCTCAACGTCGCTCGAGCGCGAGCGGGTCCGCGACCTGCGGCATGAAGTGGCACAGGCACGTGCCCGCGCTCGTGAGATGCCCGTGACGCATTCCCCGGAGGAGGTGCTCCGCCAGATGCGAGGGCGCTCCTCGAAGGAACCGGATGCCGCCTACCGCTCGCTGCACGGGCTCTACACGCGCGCACTCGAGTCGGGTGACGCGGCCCTGGCACGCACCGCGTGGGCGGCGATCTTCGCATTCCTCCCGGACATGGCCACGTTGGACGCGACTCCGGAGGGGAGAGATGGAGCGCTCGCGGATCTCGCGTTCCAGCTCACCCCCGAGCAAGCCGAGCTCTTCGAGATGGCCGCGGGCTGCGCGCGCTTCGTGGACGTGGAGGACGCCCTCGCGGAAACGGTGGTGGAGGTCCGGGCGCCGCAGCCTCCGAGGGCCACGCCGCGACGTGTGCCATACCCCACGCAGCACCTCGAGCTCGGTCACACGGGAAGCCCCCACGACGCGCACGCCTTCGTGCTCTCGGACCCGCGGCGCCTGCTTCACGACCTCGCGTCCCACCGCCAGCTGGTGCGGACCTACCTGGAGGAGGAGCCAGCGCCCGCGCCGCGTCCGGTGCGCCGCTCGAGCGTGCGCGTGTACGTGTGTGATGCCTCCGGAAGCATGAGCGGACAGCGGGCGCGATTCCGCGATGCGCTCCTGCTCGCGGAGCTCCAGAACCTCCGGGCAAGGGCCCGACGCACCCGTGTCGTGGAGCCGCTCTACGTCACGTTCTTCAGTGACAGGCCTTCCGAGATCGTCCGCGTGGACTCCCCGGACGAGGCGGCCAGGCAGATGGAGCGGATCTTCCGCACCTCTCCCGCGCACGGCCAGACGGACATCACGCTCGCCCTCCTGACGGCCTTCGAGTCCATCCGCGCCGCCCGGGGCCAGGAGCCCTCCCTGGCGAGCGCCACGGTCGTGCTCGTGACGGACGGAGAGGACCGGGTGGACCTCTCGCGCATCCGTGAGGCACGCGAGCCAGTCGCGGGCGTCTCCATTGCACTCTCGTTCCTCTCGCTCGGAGAGGAGAACCTGGACCTCAAGGCGCTCGTGATGGAGCAGCGATCCCTGGGAGAGCGGGCCTTCTACCAGCACCTGTCGGACGACGACCTGCAGTGGGCCCGCACCGCGTTCTCGACTCCCTGGCGCACGCTGCTTCCGCCGTCCCTCCCGGTGCGCGACGTGGACCTCGACGCACTCCTGCCGCACCTCGACGCGCTCGAGGCGCTCGCTGCCGGTGCCCCCGTCCGTCCCGTTCGACCGCCGGAGGGTGCCTTCGAGGCGCTGTTTCCAGCTCGGGAGGCGCTCATCGGCCTTCCGGCGCGGCCCGTGGCACCTGAGGTGCAGGAGCGCGTTGCGGACGTGCTGGAGGCCGTCGTGGAGACCGCCGCGATCGTGCCGGCCGAGGAACGCGCGGAGGAGACCGTCGCGCTCCTCGAGCATCTCCGGGGCGTGTACGGCGTGACGGTCCCGGACTACCTGGCCGTGCTCGCCGCGGGAGGGCCGCGTGTGGAGACCGCGCTTGCCCGTGTGCGGCTCCTTTGCCGTCCGCTCGGGTAGGATCTCCCCGCCCATGCCGTTCGGTCTCTTCCGCCGCCGCCACAAGCAGACACCTTCGGACCCGCTCGCGGCGTTCGATTCGCTCATCGACGACCTCGAACGCCAGGCGGCCCTGGTGCGCAAGGCCGCGGCCACGCTGCTCGCGCTGCGTGGAGAGCTCGAGCGCACGGCCGCGCGCGAGGAGCGGCGCCGGGCCGAGCTCTCCGCCCGTCTGCGGGATGCCGGGGCCCGGGGTGAGGCGCGGCTCGAGGAGGTGCTCGCGAGCGACGTGGCGGAGAGTGAGCGCCGCCTCGCCGTGACACGGGATGCGATCGCGAGGAGCGAGGCCGACGCGCCGCTCCTCCTCGACGCGGGACGGGAGCTCGCGCGCGAGCTCGTGGCGCTGCGCAACGAGCGGGTGGGGGCCGCGGCGAGGTTGCAGGTGGATGCGGTGGTGACCGCGGCATTGCGTGAGCGCGTGGAGCGCTTCGAGCACGTG
>JAKEEX010000683.1 GCA_022616315.1 Myxococcaceae bacterium | reverse complement strand
GAGGGCCAGGTCGTTCACCGGATTCGGGAACGTGTGACGCCCGGCACGGGTGAGCTCCACGCGGGGTGCGCGGGGGCCTCGCGTCGCGTCGGGCTTCAAGGTGAGAACCGCGTCGCCCGCAGGCCCGTCGAGCGTGATGTCCACCTGTGCGAAGAACGGCGTGCCGAGCACGCCCTGCGCTCCCGCGGGAACACACGCGTCGCACACCACCACGTCCAGCTGGAGCGTGAGCTCCTTGAAGCGCAGCGTCCTGCCGCGTGCCACCCGCGCCACCGTCGTGCCGAGCGCCGTGGGGACGCGCAGCGTCTCCGTGAGCTGCTCCACGTCGATCCCGGCCGCCGCGGCGGCCTCTCCCGTCACCGCGACGTGCGACTCCCGCGAATCGAGCACCATGGACACCGGCGCGCGCTCGTCGAGCGTGGGACGGAGCACCACGCGTGCTCCGCTGCGCCCCGGCCGCACACGCACCTGCTCCGCCACGCCCTCCGTCTCCACCGCGCGCCAGAGCGCCACCGTCGTGTCCCATGAGCCCGAGACCAGCGTCCCATCCGGCCGGAAGGCGAGCGCGCGGACCTCGTCACGGTGGGCCTGCGTCTCTCCGAGCGGACGCAGGTCGGGAAGGCGGAGTGCCATGAGCCCGCCGCGCGCACCGCCCGCTGCGAGCCAGCGACCCGAGGGATGGATGGCCAGCGAGACGAGGCCCTCGTCGAGCGTCTGTGTGGCCTGGAGCGCGCCCGTCGCCGCATCGACCAGACGCACCGCTCCGTCCCTTCCGGCCGTCGCGATACGTGCGCCGTCCGGAGTGAACGCGAGCGCCTCCACGTCGGACTCGACTGGATTGAGTCGCACGTCCCAGCGGGCCGCCTCGGGGCGTGAGACCGAGTAGAGACCCAGGTGGAAGCCGTCCGCGGCCAGGTGCGTGAAGGCCACCGCGTCACCGTCCGGTGAGAAGGCGGCCGTGTACGCGAAGTCACGCTGCTCGAGGACGGGGCCGTCTGCGAGCGCGGTGACCTGGCCCGAGAGGAAGGCGTCGGGGTGGGCTCGGAGGGCCTCGAGCGTGGACTCCGGCAGGGGCGGCGCGACCGTGCGGCAGGACGCGGTGAGGAGAAGTGTGAGGAGCGCGGTCCTTGGGCTCACGGAGTGGAGCTTGGTACCACAACCCCCTCACCCTGTCCCTCTCCCAGAGGGAGAGGGGACGGTGTGACGTCAGGAGCCCGTGGACTCCTGCAGGAACTTCGGCTGCAGCTCCTGCACGCCCTTCGCGTCGATGCCGATGTAGAAGAGCGGCTTGACCGCCTCGCGCTGGTCGTTGAACGACGTGGTGCCGGTGGCGCCGTCGAAGCCCTTCATGCCCGAGAGCGCCTCGCGGAACGCCTCGCGGTCCAGCGGCTTCTTCTTCTCGATGATCTGGCGCACCATCCGCGCCACGTCGTAGCCGATGGCCTCGAGCAGCAGCGGATCCCGCTGGGACGCGAGGTCCGGATGCGCGTCCCCGAACGCCTTCACGAACTTGCGCGTGGCCGGGCGGCTGGATGCGGCGAAGAAGCCGTCCACGTACACCGAGCACGTGACGAACTTGCCGCCCCGCTCGAGCAGCATGGGCAGCCCCGTCGTGCGGTTCGTCGGGCTCTTCCAGGCGTCCGTCCCGAGCAGCGTCACCGTCCTCAGGTCCTCGCGGCCGGTCGTCTTGCGGATGCGCTCCAGGTCCTTCGGGTCACACGCGTTGGTGATGACGTCCTCCACTGCGAGCGCCGGCGCGATGAGGCCCACCGTCTGCCAGTCCCCCGGCATGAAGATGGCGTCGAAGTCGATGATGGGCTCGACCTTGCTCTTCACCTTCTCCAGCGCCTTGCGCCGGCGGAAGGCGTCCTGGCCCTGGGCCTTGCCCGTGGCCTCGATGACGTCCTTCACGTAGTCCCCGCGGTCCTCCAGATAGAAGCGGCCCACCAGCTTCTTCACCGGGTCCGCGAAGGTGGTCTGGTCCGCCACGTAGGACTCGGCGCCGCGCACCTCCGCACCCCGCCCGTCGAGCTCGTCCCAGAAGGCGTTGGTCAGCTCCGTGCCGTACGGGATGTCCGGGTAGAGCATGGCGAACTTCTTGTACCCGAGCTCCTTCGTCGCGTAGTCCGCCAGCGCCCGCGCCTGGTCCGAGAAGGTGAGCATGTTGCGGAAGACGTGGGGCCCGATGTCCGTGATGTCCTCGGAGCGCGTGAGCGTGACGACCGGCATCCCGAGCTCCTCGGACACCAGCGCCGCGCGGCGCGCCTCGTCCCCGAGCAGGGGCCCCATCACCGCGATGGCGCCCGTGTCGAAGACGAGCTCCTCCACCGCCTTGCCCGCCTGCATCACGTCCGCCTTCGTGTCCTTCACCACCACGTCCACGTCGCTGCCGGCGAGGCCCAGCTTGATGCCCCGCATCACCGCCTCGCCCACCTGCTTGTAGTTGCCGGACATGGGCAGCAGCACGCCCACGACGTTGGGCTTCACCGCCGGGCCGCCGTTCGTGGAACGCGCCAGCATCTCCTGCGCACGCTGCGCGTAGACGTGCTGTGGCGCCACCTTGAGGAAGCGGTCGAGCACCTCCTGCATGCGGGCGAAGTCGCGCAGGTGGTAGTAGACGCGCGCAAGCTTGAAGGCCAGCGTGGGCCACGCCGGGTTGTCCGCCGGGGTGTCCTGGTAGATGCGCGCGATGTCCAGGAACGCCGCGCGGCCCTCCACGAGGTCCACCACCCGCTTCTCGGCCTTCGTCCGCTCCTCGGGCGTGCGTGCATCCGCGGCCTGCAGCACCACCATGCGGAGCGCCTCGCCGTAGAGGCCCGCGCCCTCCGCTGCGCGCAGGGTGGCGTCCAGGAGCTGCGTGCGCTCCTCGCCCTCTGCCTGCTCGGCCAGCGCGGCGAGCATCTGGTACCCGTCCCGCGCCGCCCCCGTCTCCAGCGCGGACAAGCCCAGCTTCAGCTTGGCGTCCTTCGCGTTCTCGTGGAGGGGGTTCTCGAAGAGCAGCTCGTTGAACGTCCTGCGCGCGCGCACGTACTCCTTCGCCTCGAAGAAGGCGACGCCCGCGCGGTAGAGGGCGTCCTGGCCCGCCGTCGTCTCCGGGTAGGCCTTGCGCACGGACAGGTAGACGTCCGCGGCCTTCACGCCGGCGAGGGTGCGCGCCTTCTCCGCCGCCTGCGCCAGCGCGGCGTCCGCCTGCGCGTCCCGGCGCACCTCCACCGTGGCGGTGCGGTCCGCGAAGGGGTCCTTCGGCTGGATGACCTCGGAGGTGCCGTCGTCCTTGCGGATGGTGACGCCCGCCGGCCTCGGGCAGCCCGCCAGGGAGAGGACGAGCGGCAGCGCGAGGAGGGGGGAGATGCGGCGGAGGTGGGAGACCGTCATGACGCCGACCTGAATACCAGCGTTCCTCCGCACCCGTCGACACGAGAGGGGCGGAAGGTTCCTCAACCTGGCAGGCTCCTCCACGGGCCGTGCCAGAGTACGCCCCCTCCCCCGCCTGCCCCCTTCGAAGCCAGGAGCCTCCATGAACGCCGCGAACGAGCACATCCGTGTCACCCAGGAGGGCGCCGTCCGCACCCTCGCCTTCCAACGGGTGGAGAAGAAGAATGCGTTCACCCTCGCCATGTACGAGGCGCTGGCCTCGGCGCTCGCCGCAGCGGATGCGGACCCCACCGTGCACGTGGTGGTGCTCGCGGGCCAGGAGGGCATCTTCACCGCGGGCAACGACCTGCAGGACTTCGTGGCACACCCGCCCACAGGTCAGGACAGTGCGGTGTTCCGGTTCCTGTCCCAGCTCACGGGACTGGAGAAGCCCGTGCTCGCGGCGGTGGATGGGCCCGCGGTGGGCATCGGAACGACGATGCTCCTCCACTGTGACGCCGTCTACGCGAGCGAGCGTGCGCGGTTCAGCCTGCCTTTCGTCAACCTGGCGCTCTGTCCCGAGGGTGCCTCGAGCTTCCTGATGCCGCGGCTGATGGGGCTTCAGCGCGCGAGCGAGCTGCTGATGTTCGGCGAGCCTTTCGATGCGGTGGCTGCCCGGGACGCGGGGCTGGTGAGCCGCGTCACCCCGCCCGGGGAGCTGATGCCTCTGGTGGCCGAGCGTGCGCGGACTCTCGCGGAGAAGCCGCTCGCGTCGCTCGTGCTGACCAAGCGGCTGCTGCGCGAGCCGTTGCGGGGGGCCGTGAAGGAGGCGTTTGCCCGCGAGGGCGCGGCGTTCGTGGAGCGACTGGCGTCGCCCGAAGCCAAGGAGGCATTCCAGGCGTTCTTCGAGCGGCGGAAGCCGAATTTTTCTCGCAGGGGGTGAGGCACGGTGCGGGAGGCACGGTGTCCCGCGAGTGACGTGGGTGAGCGCTCCCGTGCTGGCCTGCGGGTGCTCTGGCTGCCGCGGTGCGGTGCGGTGGTGCCGCGTGCTGCACTTGCGGGCGCTCTGGGGGGAAGGGGGGCGCACCTGCTTTGGGAGCGCAGGGTGCATGGGCCGCGCCCTGGGGACAGGGGTACACCCCCACCG
>JAKEEX010000682.1 GCA_022616315.1 Myxococcaceae bacterium | reverse complement strand
GGGGCCGGGCCTGCCCCACGTTGGCCGGACCACCCTGAGCGCCGGCCGCGAGCCGGCCGCCGGGCGCGTTGGTGGTCGTGCCGTTCGGCGCCGCCTGCGCGGGGATGGAGGCCGTGTTCAGGCCGGTGTCGTCGGTCGGGGTCAACTTGGGCACGGGGTCACCTCGTGTGGCTGGCGGCCGTACAGCGCCGTGCCGTGGTCTTCGTGTGAGCTGCGGAGGGCACGTTAGCCCGCCTCCTGCGCGTCCCACCCCAGCAGCTCTTCGCAGGTGGTGAGGACCAGCAACCCGTCTAGGTAGCCCACCGCCAGGTCCGCCTCGCCGTCCAGGCACGGCACCAGGCACGCCTCCAGCTCCATGAGCGCGCAGGTGGCGGGGCCCCCTGCGCCGGGAGCCCCGCCGGCCGGGCCGGGCTGCGCGCAGCCGCCGCATGCCGTGACGGGGATCGCCACGAGGAGGGACGCGAGCACGCGGGCGACCGGCTTCACCAGGATACTATACCCCCGGCCGGGAACCCTCCCCGGGGCTGGTGAGGGTGGAGTAGCGCTCGGGATCGTCCTGGCGGAGGACCTCCAGGACGTCCTCGATGGCACCAAGGATGTTGACCTTCGCATCTTCGAGCGTGCGCCCCTGCGATACGCAACCGGGGAGCAGGGGAACATCCGCGACGAACCACCCGCGCTCGTCCGCGTCCTCTACGAGGACGACGAGTCCCGTGTCGGCGTGCAGGAACGTCCAGCTCATTCAGAACTCCTCGTCGCGGCTCATCGGCCGGCGCGCCTGCCGGAGTGCTCGCTCCCGTAGGCGCGGGGCGGTAAGGCTAGAAGGCTGCAGGCGCGCGGCGGAGCGCCCGGTCGTGGTCCGGGCCACACACGGGACAGGGGTCAGCTCCGGCGGGCATTGGGCTCCACCGCGTCCGCCAGGACGGACGGCCGGAGGGCTACCAGGAGGGCCGCGTGGCGCTTCTCCTCCTTCTCACCCTCGCGCACCCTGCGCTCCACCTCCTGGCGCGCCGCCGCAGCGCGAGCGGAGCTGGCCAGCACGGCGCTCTTCATTAGGGCCTTCCCTAGATTGGCGGCCTCCTCCGGATTCAGGTCCGTCTTAAAACCAGGGGTGCCCAGGCGCACCGAGCAATTGTGCACCTCCAAGCTAATGCCGTCCCCGAGGGACGTGGGCTCGTTCGGCATGTTGGTCCTCCTTGCAGGCACTGATAGTAGGCGCGGGGCGGCGGGGCGCAAGGTGCAGGGTCGGGGCGTTGGCGCGTCCCCTGGGGGGCGGGTGTAAACTGCACAGCGGGCGCATCGAACGGCGGGTCCCCCTTCCTTCGATTTAGGGGGAGGCCCCCCTCCAGCGGGCCTCCCGCGCGCTGCGCATGCCCTGCGC
>JAKEEX010000091.1 GCA_022616315.1 Myxococcaceae bacterium | reverse complement strand
CTGTTTCCGTGAGCGGTGAGGCGAGGCGACGCCTCAGGCGGCCTCGCGCGCGGTGGTGGGTGTCGGCTCGAAGGCGGGCGGGCGCGCGGCGTGGGGCAGGAAGGGGCGCAGGAGGTACGTGCGCGCCATGTAGCCCCACCAGCTCTTCACGAGCAGGTCCGGATGGATGAGGTGCGCGTGCGCCTCGTGGAGCGCCGGCGTCTCGGACCAGTGCACGCCCGGCTTCCAGTGGTGCACCGTGTGGATGCCGTTGTTGAAGAGCAGCGCGTTGAGCACCGGCGAGACGAAGTTGCGCGAGTGGTTCCAGGCGCTGCCGGTGTCCGCTTCGACGTGCTGGACGTAGTTGAAGACCTGGATGACGAAGAGCGCGAACTGCTGCGGGATGACGAAGAAGAGGAGCGCCTTCTTCCAGTCGAGCACGAAGAGCAGCGCCATCACGCCGAAGAAGACGACCACCTCGGACATCACCAGCAGGAACGCGCGCGGGTTGCGCCGGCGCAGGTCGCGCACGTAGCCGACGATCTCCGGCATCTGCACCGAGCCCGTCAGCGACGGGTAGACGAGGAGGGAGAGGAGGTGGTTGCCCTTGAAGCCCTTGGGGCCGCGCGAGCTGTCACCCTCGCCGAAGTTCAGCTTGTGGTGCACCTGGTTGTGGGTGGGCACCCAGACGAATGCCGGGGCGCCGTAGTAGAGCGAGATGACGTAGCTGGTCAGCAGGTTCCCGGACCGCGACTTCCAGATGCCCAGGTGGTTGTGGTTGTGGCTGATGACCGCCACCGTCACCGCCATGAAGAGCGCGAGGACGTAGAGGGCAGGGTTCACCTGCTCGAGGTTCCACTGGACGATGGAGAGGCCCACGGTGAAGGCAAGGTAGGCCAACGTGCGAAGGTCAGCGGCGTATCGAAGCAAGGTCTCTCCCTGGAAGCAGCTGCGGTGAGCGAGCTTACGCGGTTCGACACCCGGCGCGGGCGGAAATGTCACCTCGACGGGGTTACAGTCCAGGGCCGTGCGAGTTGCACTCCTGTTCATCGACGGCGTGGGAATTGGAAGGTCGGACCCCTCCGTCAATCCGCTCGCCCGCCGCCCCTACCTGCTCTCCCACTTCGAGGACGGCTCCGGCACCCCCCTGCCGGCCGGCGGAGCGCTCCACCGCGTGGACCCCACCTTCGGCGTCCCGGGGCGCCCCCAGTCTGCGTCCAACCAGACGGCCCTGCTGACGGCGCAGCCTGCGCCACGTCACGTGGGATGCCACGTGCTCGGCTTCCCCAATGCGCCGCTGCGCGCCCTCCTTGCGGAGCACTCCATCGTCCATCGGCTGGTGCGCGCCGGACGCACCGCCACCTTCGCCAACTGCTACCCGGCCGGCTACCTGGATGCGCTCGGGCTGCCCCGCCGCGCGAGCGCGGCAGCGGAGCTGGTCCTCCCGCCCCGCGCGAAGCGCCGGCTGCGACCCTCGGCCACGACGCTCGCATTCGCCGCGGCGGGTGTCCCGTTCCGCACCCTGGACGACCTGCGCGCCGGGAACGGCCTCACCCACGACATCGACGGGTGCCGCAGCAGGGACCACGGCTTCGACGCACCCTTGCGGACGCCCGAGGAGGCCGCCCACGTGCTCCTCTCCGTCGCGGAGGGCGCCGACTTCACGCTCTTCGAGCACCACCTCGCGGACGAGGCGGGGCACGCCCAGGACGCGGACGCGGCCGAGGCTGCGCTGGGCGCATTCGACACGCTGCTCCGGACGGTCGTCTCACGGAGGCCGGAGGACCTCGCGGTGGTCGTGTGCAGTGACCATGGGAACGTGGAGGACCTCTCCACGCGGAACCACACCCTCCACCCGGTGCCCGTGCTCACCTTCGGCGCGCCGGAGCCCCTCCCCCACGCGCTCGTGACGGTGGCGGACGTGGGCCAGCTGGTGCTGTCCATGCTGGGAGTGGAGGCGTGACGCGGAGGGCCCTCGCAGCTGCGAGCAGGCTCGCTCCACTCGCAGCGCTCCTCCTGCTCGCCGCAGCCGGGTGCGCTGCGCCCATCCAGGCGCTCGACCAGCGTGACACCCTCGTCGTCCAGGGGGGCACCTTCGAGGTCCGGTTCGCGGAGGTGGACCGACATGCGCAAGAGGCTGTCCAGCGCGCGATGCAGGCCGTGGTCCCCGAGCTCGCGCGGTGGGGTGGGCTTCGGTCCCCCGTGACCGTGCGCGTGCTCCCGAGCCACGAGGCGCTCGAGGTGGAGTCACACCGCGAGGGCGTGGGAGCGCTGAAGGCGTATGCGCTGTTCGACGTGGTGCTCGTGCAGTCTCCGCGCACCTGGGGCCTGCCGCTGCTCGGCCCCCCCCAGAGGGAGCTCGAGCGGCTGCTGCTCCACGAGCTGACCCACTGCGTCCTCTTCCAGCAGTCGGCGGCGCGGCGCGAGGACGTGGCCGCGAAGGCCATCGCCTTCTGGTTCCGCGAGGGCATGGCCTCCGACACGGCGCGGGAGGCGTCCCGCTACGCGAGCCTCGAAGACCTCGCGCGCTTCTACGACGACCATCCCGGCGTCAATCCGCTCTCCCCGGACGTGGAGCTCTACCGTCGCGAGCACGACGTGGTGTACGGGGCGGCGCACCACGCCTTCACCTTCCTCGTGCGGCGCTACGGCGAGGACGCGGTGCGCGCGATGATGGCGTCCATGCGCGGAGGGCGGACCTTCGCGGAGGCCTTCCAGGACGTCATCGGCCTCACGCGCGAGGCCTTCGAGAGCGAGTTCCGCCGCTACGTCACCTTGCGTGGCTTCCGGAGCGGGAGGCTCAAGGCTGGGCCGATGACGGACTGAGCAGGAGCGGCGGCCGGTCCTTGCCCTCGACGGCGCGCTGCAGCTCGATCTCCTGCAGCAGCGTGGCGGGAGCCACGGTGGACACGGGCACGTGTCCGCTCTCGGCGCCGCAGAAGCCGTTGAAGACGCCGGTGGTGCGGCCCGTGGCGAGGATGCGGTTCACCGACGAGAGCGGCGTGCCGACGACCTCCACACCGCGCACCAGCACCTCCTTCCCCGTCTCCACGTCCACGCGGTACACCATGCGCGGCACGCCCTTGAAGGCCTGGTAGCCGTAGTTGGAGGTGTTGGTGTTGCCGCCCGTGATGTCCCGGATGATGAGCCCATAGGGCTTTCCCTGCCGGCGCGCCTCGGCCACGAGCATCCGCTTGAGCTCCGCGTCATCCACGGAGCGCGAGGACTGGACGATGAGGTTGGCCATCCGCGCCACGGGCCGGCGGTTGCCCTGGCTGCGCCCGTGGCCGTTGGACTTGAGGAAGCCCTCCACCGGCGTGCGGGAGAGGAGGAAGCTCCTGAGCACTCCGTTCTCCACGAGCTGCGCGCGCTGCCCGCGCACCCCCTCCTCGTCGTAGAGGTAGAACCCGTTGAGGGGAACGCCGGCCACCGCGCGCTGGGTGGGGTCATCCACGATGGAGAGGAAGTCCGGCAGGACCCGACGGCCCACCTGGCCTCGGAACGTCTTGCCCTCCCCTTCTCCGCCCTGGCGCTCCCCCTCCAGCCGG
>JAKEEX010000681.1 GCA_022616315.1 Myxococcaceae bacterium | reverse complement strand
GCGACGCGCAATTCGGAAATGCTGGATCTGGGCGTCAGCCCTCGCGGATCACTGGCGCTGCACCGCGCGGCGCAGGCGCTGGCCTTCACCGAAGACCGCTCATATTGCATAGCGGATGACATCAAACACCTCCGAGCTCTCGCGCGTGCTTCCGCTGTGGCGGCCCGGGCGGGGGTTGGACCCCCAGCTCGTCGGTCCCTACGACCTCGCGGTGGACCTGCAGGGCAAGCTGAAGACGGCGGCCATCGCGCATGCGGCGGCGGACCGGACGCTGACGTTCCACCGCCGCACGCCCGCGCAGGCGGTGCGCGCGCTCTTCGGGGCGGACCCGCCGCTGACCCGCGCCTCCGCGCCGGACCTGTACGCGGAGGCACTGGCGCCACTCGGCATCTCGGGCCCAGGGCGCACGAAGGTGTCCGTCTCGTCGAAGGCGCAAGCGATGGCGGAGGAGATCCTCGCGAACGTGCGTGGCCCCCGCGTCGCCTTCGGTCCGGGAGCGCGCTGGGCCACGAAGCGGTGGCCCGCGGAGCGCTACGCCGCGCTCGCCGATTCTCTCGCCGCTCAGGGTTGCTCCGTGGTGCTGGTGGGAGGCCCGCCCGACGTCGGGGTCCTCGAGGCCTTCCGGCGCGCCGTCCGTGCGCCCGTCGCCGCGGACCTCTCCTCACTTCCGCTGGATGCCCTCACGGCTGCCCTCGCACGGGTGCAGCTCCTCGTCACGAACGACACGGGTCCGGCGCACCTGGCATCGGCCATGGGCACGCCGGTCCTCACGCTCTTCGGGCCCACGTCGCCACGGCGCTGGGGACCTCCCGCTCCCGGGCGGTCGGTCTCGCTCGGGCTTCCGTGCTCGCCCTGCTCCAACCATGGGACGCAGGTCTGTCCCCTGGGGCACCACCGCTGTCTGGGCGAGCTGCAGGTCTCGTCCGTGGCGGCGGCGGCGCGGGCACTCCTGGACGGGTGAGGGGAGGGAGCGGACCGGATGCGCATCCTTCACCTCCTGGCGAGCCCGGCCTTCAGCGGACCTGCGGAGAACGTCGCCCAGCTCGCGCTGGCGCAGCGTGCGCTCGGCCACGACGTGAGCGTGGCGGTGGACGTGAAGCGCGCACGGGTGTCATCCGAGGAGCTCGCGGTGCCGCGGCTCCGTGCGCTGGGGCTCCTGGACGGCGGGGGCCTCGAGCTGTCCGTGAAGTCTGCGCCCTGGCGGGTCCTTGCGGACGCGTGGCGCCTGCGCGCGCGGGACGTGGACGTCGTGCACGCGCACTTCACGCATGACCACTTCGTGGCGCGGCTCGGCCGGCCGCGCGGTGCCGTCCTCGTGCGCTCCCTGCACGCACCGCGCTCGCTGCGGCGCTCCATGCCTGCCGCGGACGCCTTCACCGTGACGTCCGAAGGAGAGCTCGCGCGGCTCGGTGCGGGGCGTGCGCTCGTGCTGCCTCCGCTGGTGGGGCCGGAGTATTCGCCGGCAGGGGACAGGGCTGCGCTGCGCAAGGCGCTCGGCGTGGACGGTGCGCCCCTGGTGGGCATGGTCTCCACGTTCCAGCCATCCCGTCGCCACGACGTGGGCGTGGAGGCCTTCGCGCGGGTGCGCGCCGTCCGCGAGGGTGCGCGGCTCGTGCTCGTCGGAGACGGCGAGGAGGAGCCCCGCATCCGCGCGCGGGTGAGCGGGCTCGGGTTGGCGGATGCCGTCCGCTTCACCGGGTACCAGCAGGGTGCGGACTTCGTCCGCTGGCTCCAGGCGCTCGACGAGGTGTGGGTGCTGGGGCTCGGGAACGACTGGACCGGCCGGGTGGCGGCGCAGGCGCGCGCATGCGGGGTGCGGATCGTTGCGGTGGATGAAGGCGCGCTCGCCAGGACCGCGGATGTCGTCCTCTCCGAGCCCACGCCCGCGTCCGTGAGTACCGCCTGCCTCGAGGGCCGGAGGAGGGAGGTCCAGGTGCCGGGTGCAAGCGACGTGGCCCTCCAGGTGCTCGCGCTCTACGCCCGGGCGCGGGGTGCTTCGTGAGCGGTGTCCTCGAGCGGCTGTGGTACCCGCGAGGACCGCTGTCGTGGGTCCAGCGGCTCCTGCTCGCACCCCTCCTGCTCCTCTCGCTCGCGTTCCGCGGGGTCGTGGTGGTGCGTGCGTGGCTCTACGCGACGGGCCGGCTTCGCGTGCACCACGCGACACGGGCGCGCGTCATCAGCGTGGGCAACCTCACCGTGGGCGGCGCAGGGAAGACGCCCGCGGTCATCCACCTGGCGCAGCGGCTCACGCGGCGGGGCGTGCGCGTGGCCGTCCTCACGCGAGGCTATGGGCGCAAGGCGTCGGGCGTGCGCGTGCTCGCTCCGGGCGAGGACCTCCCTTCTGCAGAGGAGGTGGGAGACGAGCCCCTCGTCATCGCGCGGCGTTGCCCCCAGGTACACGTCCTGGTGGGACCGGACCGCGCCGCGCTGGCCTCGGTGGCCGAGCGTCAGCTCGGGGCCGAGGTCCTGCTGCTCGACGATGGCTTCCAGCACCTGCGGCTCGCGAGGGACGTGGACGTCGTGGTGGTGGACGAGGCGGTGGGCCTCGGGAATGGGCAGCTCCTGCCCTGCGGTCCTCTGCGCGAGCCCGTCCAGGCGCTCTCACGTGCGAGCCTCCTCTGGATGCGCAGCGCGCAGGAGCTTCGGAGACTTCCGCTCCCGCCGGTCCCCGTGCTGCGGGCGGCCTACGAGGCGGGGGGCCTGAGCACCCTCGAGGGCACGCCACTCGGAGGCGAGTCGCTTCGTGGCCAGCGGGTGCTCGCCTTCGCCGGCATCGCGCGACCGGAGCGCTTCGCGGCGACGCTGCGCGAGCGTGGAGCCGAGGTGGTCCAGCTGGTGGAGTTCGGGGACCACCATGCCTTCACACGGGCAGAGCTCGCCCGCCTCGTGGCGCTCGCCGCGCGGCTGGATGCGCGCCTGGTCACGACGGAGAAGGACGCCGCGCGGCTGCCTGCCCGCTTCCCGTGCTGGGTGCTCGGGCTGGAGGTGAAGGTGCTCGAGGGGGACGCGCTCCTCGATGCACTGCTGGATGGGGGCGAGGAGGGGAGCAGGCCTCCGGCGGTGATGCCTCGACGCTGACTTGTCGGGCAGGGCCGCCTGTGGGAAACCGTTCGCCCGATGGCCTCCGCATCCCCGCTCCTCCGCTCCGTTCCCACGCCACAGTCGTTGCTCGGCCGCTTCTCGCAGCGGCGTGTGCTCGTGGTCGGAGACCTGGTCGCGGACCACTACATCTACGGCCAGACGGAGCGCGTGAGCCGGGAGGCGCCCGTCCTCATCGTCCGCTACGAGAACGCGGAGGTGAAGCTCGGCGGGGGCGCGAACGCGGCAGCCAACGTGCGGAGCCTCGGGGGGCAGG
>JAKEEX010000680.1 GCA_022616315.1 Myxococcaceae bacterium | reverse complement strand
GCCCTTCCCGGTGCCGCTGCACGGAGTGACGGTGGAGCACTCGCTGAACGCGCTGCAGGCGCTGTTCAAGGCGGACATCGAGCCGAAGCGCGTGGCGGCCATCCTCATCGAGCCGGTGCAGGGCGAGGGTGGCTTCTACGTGGCGCCGCCGGAGCTGATGCGGGCGCTGAGCCGGCTGTGCGACGAGCAGGGCATCCTCCTCATCGCGGACGAAATCCAGACGGGCTTTGGGCGCACGGGGAAGTGGTTTGCCATGGAGCACTCCGACGTGGTGCCGGACCTGATGACGATGGCGAAGTCACTGGCCGGCGGCCTGCCCCTGTCCGCGGTGACGGGGCGCGCGGAGGTGATGGATGCACCGGCTCCCGGGGGACTGGGTGGGACGTACGCGGGAAACCCGCTCGCCATCGCCGCGGCGCACGCGGTGCTGGACGTCATGTACGAGGAGCGTCTGGTGGAGCGCGCTCAGCGGCTGGGCGCAGAGCTGCGTGCGAGGCTGGAGTCCCTGAAGTCCCGCGTGCCGCAGATGGCGGAGGTTCGCGGACTGGGGGCCATGCTGGCCGTGGAGCTCAACCAGCCCGGCAGCCAGACGCTGGACCCGGACTTCACGAAGCGCGTGCAGATGCGGGCGCGCGAGCGGGGACTCTTGCTGCTCACCTGCGGCGTCCACGGCAATGTCCTCCGCTTCCTCTTCCCGCTCACCGTGCCGGACGCGGTGTTCTCCGAGGCGCTCGGCATCCTCGAGACAGTGCTGACGGAGTAGGGAGAGTCGTCGTCACGGGCTCGATGCGTTGGGCAGGACCCGGCCAGACGGCGCGAGCGGTGTACCGGAACGTGCTGCACCGGCGGCTGGTCCCGAGCGTGCGCTGAACTGAGCGTCGGGACGCACCGTCTCGAGATGCCAGAGCAGCACGGACGCCAGGTGCTTCGCGAGATAGCGACCGCCGGACAGCGTGAGGTGGATGCCATCCTCCATGCGCAGCGGCGCTGGACGTCCCCGCGTGCCCGGGATGTCGAGAAGCGGCGTGCCGTCACTTGCGTGGAACAGTCCGAGCGTCTCGACGTAGTGGGCGTTCACGACGGAAGTGAGCACCTCCCGCTGCAGCTGCCGGATGCGCACGAGCTTCCGCTCCAGATGCGGCAGGGTCACATGTGGGAGCTCGAGCCAGACCACCTGGCGTCCGTCCGCCGTGAGCATCTCCAGCAGGGCGCGCATCCGGCGGCGATACTCTTGCGTCCACTCCGGAGTGGTCCAGCGCACGGGTTCCTTCAGCCCATGCCCGACGAGCGCCTGGCCGTCGTTGCCTCCCATCATCAGCACCACGACGTCCGGATGGTGGGTGGCGATGAGCCGGCGTGCCTCCGCGTGCCAGTCGAAGAAGTCGGGTCGCGCCAGGCCGGAAGATGACTTTCCCCGTCGCCCGACGACCTCGACACCGCCCTTGCCGAGCAGCCGTTCCAGCGGCGGCCCCAGTCCGCTGACGATGTGGCTGTCGCCGATGAGCAGGACGCGCGAGCGTGGAGACGCATCGCCGGGCGGCTGGGCGGAGGCGGGGAGGGCGAATGTGACGAGGAGCCACGCGAGCGCGAGGGCCTTCTGCGCTGCGCTGCGCGCGCGACCGGGAACGGGAGAATCGTGCATCCGGTCGCAGGGTACCGTGGTCCGCGGAGGTCCGCGCGTTTGTGGCCCCCTGTCCTCGAGGCCGACAGCCGCTTGCACTCTGCAACAGGAGCCGAAAACTGGACCATCACGGTTCGGCAGCGTCGGAGCAGCCGTGGCACCGTCCCTGACGCTGCAGGCTGCGGCGCCCCAGGCCTCACAGCATCTGACGGGGGAGCACCACCTTGAGCACCGCGCCACCATCCTGACCGTTGGCTCGCTCGAGGTCGCCGCCGCTGGCGCGCACGAGGGCCTCGGCGGTGTAGAGGCCCAGGCCCGTCCCGTTCGGCTTGGTGGAGGAAAGACCCGTGATGGGCTCCTTGAGATGTTCGGCCGGGAAGCCCGGGCCGTTGTCGGTGACGACGAGCTCGACGCGTGCCCCGGTGACGTCCTGGCGGACCTGGACGCGCACCTGGGACGCGCCCCGCGTGCCGTCCCCCTCGCAGGCATTGGTGATGAGATTGTCCACCACGCGCCGCAGGGACGTCGAGCCGCCGCGCATGTACACCGAGAGAGGCTGTACCCGGTCCGCGTCCACCGAGATGGCCACGTCGGGGAACACGAAGCCCACGCTGGTGCATACCGTGTCGAGGAGCGGCGCGAGCGCCACCGGCTCGGGCTCTCCGCCCACCCGGCTGCGCCCCGTGGCCCGGATGTCGTCCACCAGCGCCTGGATGTGCTCGAGGCTGTCCTGCAAATTGCGCGCGAGCGTCTCGCTCTGCCCAGGACGTGGGCCTCCCCGCGCCAGCCCGCCCAGCATGTCGGCCGCCGTGGCCGCCGTCATCAGAGTCTGCTTGATGTCGTGGTTGTAGGAGAGGACCTCACGAAGCGCGGAGGAGAGGTGCTCGACGTCGCGCTCTTGTTCCTTGAGCAACTGCGCCTGAAATGCAGCCCGGAGCCGATCGGCCAACGCCAGAGCCCTGTCCTGTTCGACCGCATAAGTGCCCATGGAGAGCTCGGCGGCTGCACAGATGGGCGCCATGACGAAGAGGAGATTCCGGTTCGCCTCGTCGTGGCAGAGCGGCAACGCAAGCGCAATCGCGAGGAGCGTTACAAGAGCGAGGAAGGGCTGGTGCGAAGTCACCCGGCTGTTGCGCCCGTGGGCTGCAGCGGCAAACAGCAGACATGCAGCGAAGACATTCGCCCCGGGGAACACAGACAGCGCCGTGAGACTCGCGACGAAGAATTGCAGTCCCCCGTGGGTTCCCAGGATGAGCCAGCCGCTCCAGCCATCGAGCTCCCGCGCGCCCCGGTGCCGGAACGCGAAGGCCCCCCACGCGAGGAGTGCGGGGAGAAAGCAGAGCGAAGCAATCCCGACCGGAAGCTCGAACAGGGAACGGACACCCGGAAGGGTGCCCGTGATGAGGAGGAGCAAGCCCACGAAGGCAGTGAGCGCGCTCCACGCTGCGACGGCGGCGCCGGCCCGGAACTCGGGGTTGTCATGGACCTTCGTCCAGCGGGAGAAGGCCCTTGCCAGTCGTTGGGAGAGATTCGGCGGGGAGGTCATGCGCTTGCCGTGAGGTAGAAGCCGGCGGCCTTGTTGATGGCATTCGCCTCCTCCATCCCCTGGGCGAGGCGACGCTGGAGCTCATTGAAGATATCCGGGCTCCCCCGCCGCTTCACGTGCAGCTCGACCTCACCTCCGGCAAGGACCTGGTGCAGCGCTTCGATCATGCGGGCCGCATCCGGGGCGATCTCCACCTTCCCGTCGGCAGACTGCACGGCGCCCAGTTCCTGCGCTCGCATGAGGTACGCCTCGAGCTGCGAGGCGAGGTTGATCGTCGCGACGCGCGGCCCATTCGGGTCGTTGTAGTTGAACTTGCCGCCATCCCAGTTCATGTCCGTGTGTCTCCCGCGGCGCATGTGTGCGCCGTCCCCTTGAGTCAGTGAAACCAGCTGCGAGGAGGGGCGAAGTACAAGCCCCCGCGCACTGCATGGGCGTAGCGGAGCAGTGCGTCCTGCGGCCCGCCTTCCGCCCCCAACATCGCGTCGAGCGCCCGGCGCATGGGCTCTACCCGCGCAGCTGCCGCCACGAATGCCAGCCCCTCCTCGCGCTCGGCGCGGAACGGGAAGCCGCGGCGGATGAAGCCGGCGTTCTCCCCGGCTCCCGCCCAGCGCATGCGAACCACGTGGCCGTCCTCGGGCGCGTGATGGAGCGGCTCTCCCTCGCGCCCCTGGCCCACCACCCGGTCCTGCTCGTGGGGCCGCAGGCGGCCAAAGCGGGCCAGTTGCTGCTGGAAACGCAGGTAGAGCAGCCAGCTGCCACCCGCGAGAGGCCCTTCGTCCAGCAGTGCCGTGCGGCGGATGTCCTCGTGGGAGGGGGAGCGCAGCCCGTCGCGGAAGCCGAAGGGCTCGCGGCCGTCGCCAATCTTCCCGCCCAGGACCTCCTCCTCGGGAAGCAGCAGGCCGGCGAAGAGGGCGGGGAGACGCCGCAGCGCGAAGAGCAATGGCTCACGCTCGGGAGCCGAGAGCTGCAGGAGGACGTGGGCCTGCGTGGAGGGGAAGCGCGCGCCGTCCTTCTCACGCGGAAGCAGTGGGTGTCCCGGCTCGGCGCCATCCACCAGCTTCGCGTCCAGCCCCACCACTGCGTGCACCTCGCCGTGGCGCCGGACCTCCGCCATGAACGTGGACACCGCCTTGCGTAGATACGGCCACCCCAGCGTGCTCTCCAGGCGCCACAGCGACACGGCGCAGAACGCGCCCGGCGCGTGGAACAGGCCCTCCTGTGCCTCCATCGAGACGCCCCCTCCGGTCCGTCGCTGTCCGCCAGCGGCCGAAAGCATGCGGCATGTTACAAGGCGAGAAAAGAAAATCGATGAAGCTGCAGAGATTGCGGTCCAGGTGCGCGCGGCGAGGTGCAGGTCGCCTGTGTGTCAGAGGTGTGTCAGGGGCGCTCGAGAACGAGCAGCCCGTACTCCAGCCCCCCGTCGCGCAGGGCCTGCTGTAGCCGCCGGTGCTCGCGGCGCGAGTCAGCCCAGCGGGTGCGCCGTGGGCCCAGCGCATCGGCGCGCTCGCGCTCGAGGAGCGTCAGCGTCACGTCCCAGAAGCGCGCCGCCTCGTGGGACAGCAGCTCTTCCGTGCAGACCCGCAGACCTGAGACTCCGGCCGCCTCGCGGTACTCGGCGCGGGTGCCGATGCGCGTGCGCCAGTAGCGGTCGAAGGGAACCTGCAGCTCGCGTCGCCCGAGGAAGCAGTCCAGCACCAGCGCGCGCCCACCGGGCCGCAGCAGCCTCGCCACGTGCGCCAGCCACTCGCGGCGCGGGAGGTAGCAGCTGCTCTCCACGGCCACCACCGTGTCGAAGCAGGCCTCTCCCGGGACTGCGAGCGCGTCGTCGAGCTGAGCCCGTACCTGCTCACCGACACCCGCCTCGGCCGCGAAGCGCTCGACCCAGGGCAGGTGTGTGCGCGCGGTGGTGATGGCCGTGACGTGTGCCCCGTGCTCGGCGGCCCAGTACAGCGCGCCCCCGCCCAGGCCGCACCCCACGTCGAGCAGCGCGCCCGTCGAGTGCCCTCCGTCCAGCAGCCGCGTGGCTGCGTGTCGAAGCAGGCGCTCCTGCGCTTCCAGCATCACCCGCTTCAGCGTTCCGTGCTCCGAACCCGAGGGTGGCGCCGCGTCCACGAGCCCCGTGTGGAAGTGCACCCGGGGCCCCGGGCCGTAGCGGCGCAGGATGCTCTCGGTCTTCTGGGCGTAGTAGTCGGCCACCTCCGCGCCGTCCGCGGGCGCATGAGGCCAGGCGCGCAGCGTCGCCAGCACGGGGCCCAGCACGGCGCTCACCCAGCCTCGTGCGTTGGCCTCGAGCGGAGCAACGAGCGTCTCGGCCCAACGCAACACGTCCCGCTGCTCTGCGTCGGTCAGTGTGTAGAACCGCGCATCCCCTGTGCGCACATCCTCGGAGACGTAGGCTGCGACACCCACGCGGTGACCGAGCTGCGCCGCCGTGTCCTCCAGCGACGTCCCTGCAAGCAGCAGCCCCAGATAGGCCGCCCACTGTTGCCCCGCGAGGCCCTCGGCGACTTGCTGGTAGAGCGGCGCCGTCCACTCCTTCGTTCGCACCTCCAGCGACTGTGGCCCCGCCGCCAGCGCCAACGCGCGCGTCCCGGCGGCGAGCGCGGGGACGGGCACACCCGACTCCGCGAGCGTGGAGAAGGCGAGGTTCTGCAGGAGGAACTGCACGTTGGGGCCCACCCGCAGCGGCTCCTCGTACCAGGTGCAGTCCCCGTCGATGAGGTCGTCCGCCAGGTTGCCGGCACAGAAGCTGTAGAAGAGCCCCGCGGCGCGCTGAAGCAGCACCTCGCGCGGGAGGCCAGCGGCATGGCCCGCCTCGTAGAGGAGCCCCAGCGGACCCGGCCGCCCCGCCTCCAGCGCCTTCAACACGTCCCGCTCGGCCTGCTCGGGGAGCTCCAGCCGCCTCAGCCGCCGGAGCGCTTCCTGGAAGACGACACCCTCGCTCATGACTCTCCGCCGGCGAGGTTGCCCCTTCACACGGGCATGCGCGAGTTTCCGTCCGAGGCTCAGCCGCACCCTGGGATGGCGCAATCACGCCCGCCTGGTTGCTCCCCAAGGGCGCCAGGATGACACTTCGGCTTGCATTTGGAACTGTCAAGGCGCATGATTGCAAATGAAGGAGGGCACTCCATGCGCCAGCCCCAGCCGGTGGCTCCGTCGACGTCGGCGGTCGTCACCAAGGCCGTGCTTCGTGCGATGCGGCTCTTGCAGCTCTCCCAGCAGGAGCTGGCGGGACTCCTCCACGTGAGCCCCGCTACGGCGTCCCGCTGGGTCAACGGCCAGTCGGAGCTCGCGCCGGAGTCCGCGGAAGGGCAGCTCGCGTTGCTCTTCCTGCGGGTCTTCCGGAGCCTGGACACGCTCGTCGGGGGGGACGCGCCGAAGGCCCGGGCCTGGATGCGGGCCGACAATCGTCACCTCGGTGGTGTACCTCTCGAGCATCTGAGGACACCTGTGGGGCTCGTTCATGTCGCCGAGTATCTGGACGCAATGCGGGGGGAAGCGTAACGCCGGCGCACTCGAGCTCGACGCGTGGCGCGTGGTGGAGTCCCAGTACGTCCTCTCCACGCGCAAGCTGGTGGACTCCGACGCCGAGCAGCAGCTCCTCGAGGAGCTCATCGAGGGCGTCAAGCCGGCGGTGCCCGCGGACCTCGAGAGCCTCCACCTCCACTACCTGCTCTTCACCCCCTTCCGGCACCCGCCGCTGAGGAACGGCTCGCGCTTCGGCAAGCGGACCGAGCGCGGCATCTTCTACGCGGCCCTCACCGTGGAGGCGGCGCTGGCCGAGGTGGCCTACTACCGCTTCGTCTTCCTCGACGGCACGGCGGCGGACCTGGGCCTGGTGCAGACGGAGCACACGGCGTTCCGCGTGTCCGTGCGCACCGCCCTGGGCGTGGACCTCACCCGGCCTCCGTTCCGCGAGCACGCCTCCCGTATCTCCTCGCCGACCGACTACGTGCACTCCCAGGCCCTCGGCCGGGAGATGCGGGAGGACGGCGTCGAGGTGGCGCTCTACCTCTCCGCGCGGGACCCGAAGCGCGGCACCAACGTCGCGCTCCTCGAGCCCGCCTTCGCACGGCCCGAGCCTTTCCCCGACTGGCAGACGTGGCTGTGTTCGACCACGTCCCACGCCGTGGAGATGAAGCGCAAGAACCTCCTGTCCACCGCGCCCGTGCTCACCTTCGAGCGCGATGTCTTCCTCGTGGACGGCGTGCTTCCGTCTCCCGCGACCTAGCGCGTCCCGGGCTGAGGTGTCCCCTCGCGCACCGGCAGGAGGTCCCCGCTGAACGAGATGCCCACGGCCACCATGGGCATGAGGGCGGAGCTCTCCTGTCCCGCGCGGTAGCGGTGGCGCACCCACCAGTTGGCCGTGGCGAAGAGGGTGGGGCTATTGAAGGCGGCGCCGTCCTGGTTGAAGAAGGTGTAGGCGACGAGCGGCCCCACGCGGTGCATGGCGTTGAGGTCCTCCTGCACCTCTCCGGTGGCGAAGTGCTCCGCGCCGTAGAACGCCTGTGTCATCGTCCAGCGCACGCCCATCATGAGCGGGCCGCCGGGCTGGTAGAGCACGTCTGCGTCGTTGGTGAAGAACCAGCCGCGGTTGGGGGCGAGCACGTCGTAGACGCTGTCGTAGAGGACGGTGTCACCCTCGCGCAGAGCGAAGTCCGGGCGCACCAGCTTGGCCTGGGTGCGGGCCACCACCGGCCCCACCTTCACCTGCAGGTTGGCGCCGAGCGTCAGCTGGCTTCCACCGGCGGTGTAGTTGCGCAGGGGGTCGCTCTCCGGCAGCCCGCTGCGCTGGCTCAGCAGCGTGTCCCCGAAGGGACTCCGCGCCGAGGGGAAGGACTGCAGGAAGTTGAAGCCCCCGAAGTACTGCACCCGCTCCCAGAGCGCGGACACCTGCAGCAGCGTCAGCGGCTGGAACTCCGCCAGCACGCCCACGCGCCCGAAGGCCGGGCTCGCCGAGGGCGCCAACCCGATGCCGATGAAGTTGTCCCGGAGTGCGAGCGACTCGCTCGGGTAGAGGCGGAAGCGGTAGGTGATGCGCGCGTCGTCGATGAGGCCCACCGGGTTGACGCGCACGAAGAGCGCGTTGCGGTAGACGAGACGGTGCTGCGGCGGAGGACCGTCCTGGAGTGTCTGTGCCTGCGCGCCTCCGAGGGACGCGGTGAGGACGGTGAGGAGCAGGGCCCGGAGGACGAATCTCGGCTCCGGGCGAATCGAGGACGACCGTGGTGCGGCGCTTCGCATGGGACCCCTCCCAACGTGACGGTGGTGCGCGCGCGCCCGTGGAGGAGGG
>JAKEEX010000679.1 GCA_022616315.1 Myxococcaceae bacterium | reverse complement strand
TTCCAGGACATCCAGGGCGTCGCCGCGTGTCCCGCGGACAGCCCCGCGCGTCGCGTGTGCGAACCGTACTACCCGAATCTGGCCGCCCTGCTGAACATCACGCCGCAGACGCCCGACGCCGGCACGGGTGCGCCGCCTCCTCCACGAACGGGATGCGGGTGCACCTCGGGTGGCGCCGGTCCACTCACACTCGCGCTGGTGCTCGGGCTCGCCGGGGTCTGTCGACGACGGAGGACGTGCTAGACACGCGCCATGCGACGCATCACGTGGATGGCCCTCCTCGGAGTCCTGCTCGCCGCAAGTGGTTGCGCGGCGCTCAACAACCTGCTCGCCGGCGCGTTCAAGAAGCCGAGAGTGGCCTTCAAGACGGCCCAGGTCGAGTCGGTATCGCTCGCCGGCGCCACCGTCAACCTCGTGTGGACGGTGGCCAACCCCAACCCCATCGGGCTCATGCTCGAGGACGTGGACTACAAGTTCTCCATCGAGGGAAAGCAGCTGGCGGCGGGACACCCCCGGCAGGGACTGGACCTTCCGGCCGACGGGCGCGCGGACCTCGACTTCCCGGTAGGCGTGCAGTTCGCGGAGCTGGTGCCCGCGCTGGAGTCGCTCTTCACCAAGGAGGTGGTGGCCTACAAGGCCGAGGGCAGCGTGGGCATCCGCACGCCCATCGGCGTGCTGCGCTTCCCGCTGGTGCACGAGGGCACCTTCCCGGTGCCGAGGCTGCCGCAGGTGGAGCTGGCCACGCCGCGCATCACCCAGATTGGTGTGACCGGCGCCACGGTGGAGTTCCCCCTCACCGTCACCAACGGCAACGGCTTCCCGCTCCCGGTCAACGGGCTCAAGGGGGCGCTGAAGGTCGCGGGCGCGAGCGTGGGCACACTGAGCACCGGGGACCTGGGAATGCTGGAGGCGAAGAGCACGCGCCAGGTGACGCTGCCGCTGCGCATCGACTTCGCGCAGGCGCTCTCGGCCGCCAATGCGCTGCGCACGGGCCAGGCCACGGTGGCGTTCGACGGCGCGTTGCAGTCCGGCGGCGCCTCCGTGCCGCTGCGCTTCAGCGAGCAGGTGCGGTTCACGCGCTGACGAGAGGGGCGGAGCCTCCGTGCAGCACGGCGAGCACCACCTTGCCTTCTGAGTGACCGGCGTGCACCTCGCGGTGCGCGTCCGCTGCGCGCGCGAGCGGCACCACGTGCTCGACGACGGGTCTGAGGCGCCCCTCCTCCACCCAGCGTCGCAGGAGATTCAGGTCCCTGGCGTCCGGCCGCACCGCGACGAAGCGGGTGGCCTGGTGCTGTGCGCTCAGCCGCCCCGTCACCTTGTAGAGGAGGGTGTCTCGCCGCGGAAGCGTCGCGACGTAGCGGCCGTACGGCGCGAGGAGCTGGCGCACGGTGTCCAGCGACAGCTTCGAGACGGTGTCCACCACGACGTCGAAGTGGCCCGCGTGGGCCACCACCTCGCGGGTGTAGTCCACCACGCGCTCGGCGCCCAGCGAGTACACCGTCTCCATGTGCCGTGTGCTGCACACGCCGGTGACGTGGCAGCCGTAGATGCGCGCAATCTGCACCGCCATCGTCCCGACGCCTCCGGAGGCGCCGTTGACGAGGACGCGCTCCCCCGCTTGCACGCGCGCCTTGTCACGCAGCAACTGCAGGGCCGTCAGCCCCACCACGGGCAGCGAGGCAGCCTCCTCGAACGTGAGATTGTTGGGCATGGGCGCCGCCCACGTCTCCGGGACGCGGATGTAGCCGGCGTAGCTGCCGCTGTGTGGTGGACGCAGCGCTCCGTACACCGGGTCCCCCACGTCGAAGCGGGAGGTGCCCCGCCCCAGCGCCACCACCGTACCCGCGAAGTCCATGCCCGGGATGGCTTGCCCGTGCAGCCGTCGCAGCACGGCCCCGGCCACGCGCGAGGCGCGCATCTTGTCGTCCGCCGGGTTGACGCTCGCCGCGTGGACCTGCACCAGAATCTCGCCGATGTGGGGACGCGGACGCGCGAGGCGCGCCAGCTTCAGCACCTCGGGTCCACCGGCCCGCCGGAAGACGACCGCGTCCATCAGCTCCGCCATGGCTGCGCTCCCGACCATCCCCGCGCCCGGCTCTCCCCTCTCCCTCTGGGAGAGGGGCAGGGTGAGGGGGCTGTGCAACGCTCTGATTTCCCCTCACGCTAGGGACGGCGAATACGCCGGGCCACCCGCGCCACCCCCTGCCTGCAGAGCGTCCGTGCGGCGAGCGTGCACGGTCGGTGCACCGGGCCAGGGGACGAAGAGGTCCGCCTCCGCCTCACCGAGCGCCTCCTTGCTCCCGATGACGAGCGCCCCACCCGGGACGAGTGACCGCGCCAGCCGCTCCGCCGCGGCCCGTCGCCGCGCTCCGGTGAAGTACGTGAAGGCGAGGTAGCTGCAGATGACCAGGTGCATTCCCTCTGGCGGCGCGTCGGTGAGGAGGTTGTGGTGGAGGAAGCGCACGGGTGCGCGCAAGGCCGGGTCCACCTGGAAGCCCTCCGACACGCGGTGGAAGGCGGTGGCGCGCAGCTCGGGTGGCACCTCGCGCAGGTTGCCTTCGGAGTACACGCCGTGCGCGGCGCGCGCCAGGCTCGCCTCGTCGATGTCCGTGGCGAGCACGTCGAGCGGCGCATCGCCTCTCACGGTGCGCCAGGTGAGCACCAGGCTGTAGGGCTCCTCGCCGCCGCAGCAGCCGGCGCTCCACGCGCGCAGGGGCTCTCCCGGCGCAAGGCGCGCCCCGAGCTCCGGCAGCACGCGCCCGGCGAGCACGCGCCACCGCTCGCGCTCGCGGAAGAAGCGCGAGATGGTGACGCGCATGACGTCCCCGAGCCCCGCGGCCTCCGCCGCGTCCTCGCGCAGCCGCTCCAGGTACGCGTCCCAGGTGGGAAGGCCCAGCTCGCGCATGCGCTCCGCTACTCGGTGCTTCGCCGCGCGCCGCCGGTAGCGACGCCACTCGAGCCCGAGCGGCGGGCAGGCCTCGCGCAGGAAAACATCGAAGCTGTCCACGGCCATGCGGGTGCTCCGGGGCGCACGGTCACGGCCCTCATTCCTCCGTGACGTTTCGTCACCGTGACCGAAGTCTGAGCACCACTCCCCACTCCCGCTGGGAGAGGGACAGGGTGAGGGGGCTGTGTCCCTCCCTGCGCACTCCTCTCACCCCTGCCGCCCGGAGAGCAACGGAGCGGGCAATCCAGTGCCCTGGAGGACGTACGGCGAGCCGGGGTGCCCGGCCCCCCCTGCCCTCCTCCCTCGCGCCGAGCGACAATGCCGCCATGCGACTCTTCGACGGGCTGGCCGACTCCTTCCGTGTGCTGAGCCCCCGGAGCCTGCGAGCGCTCGCACAGGCGCGTCTGGCGGACGTCGTGATCGCCGAGGTGCCGCGGGCGCGCCAGCGCGTGGCTGCCCTCGAGAAGCGCTTCCCCTCGGCCGGGCCGCGCGAGCTCACGCAGCACCTCATCGAGTCGAAGAAGATGCTCGCGGCCACGGTGGGTGGCGTGTCCGGTGCGTTCGGGCTCCTCGGCCTGCCGGCGGACCTCGTGGTGATGGCCTACCTCCAGGTCGTGCTGCTCGTGGAGGTGGCCACCACGTACAAGGTGAACCTCAAGGGCGCGCGCGCACGGGCCGAGCTGCTCGACCTGCTCGGCTACGCGAACGGCGTGGGCCCGATGAAGCGCGCGGGTCCGAAGCTCTTCGGTACCGTCGCAGGGAGGCTGCTGGAGCGTGGAGGCGCCGCGACACTGGGGCGCGCCATTCCCCTCGCTGCCGCCCCCGTCACCGCCTACCTCAACAACCGCCACATCCAGGAGGTGGGAGAGCAGGCGGTGCGCTTCTACGAGGGCCTGCACAAGGCGGAGGCCAAGACGCGCAAGAGCACGGCGGCCACCGGGACGCACGGGTGACGCTTCGCGCACCGTACGTGGACGTGGCCACGGGAGCCTACGTCCGCGCGCACTTCCTGGGACTCCTGTCGGACGCGGTGTCTGCCGCGCACCGCGACGAGAGCCCCCTGTGCGTCCTCTACGTGGACCTCGACGAGACCGCGGTGCTGAAGGGTGACTGGGGTCAGGAGGCGGTGGAGGCGGCGCTCGCGTCGCTGTGCATGGCCTTGAGCACCGCGGTGGACGGGCTCGGCCCCATCGGCCGCATGGAGGACGACGCCTTCGCGGTGCTGCTCGTGGGCTGCACGCTCGCGCACGCCGCCCGGGTGGCGCAGGCCATCCGACGGGAGGCGTCCACGCGCCAGGTGACGACGGCGGAGGGCACCTTCCACTTCACCGCCTCCGTGGGCGTCGCGTGCCTGCGCCGCGCAGAGCCCTGGGGCAACCTGTTCGAGGCCGCGGAGGACGCGTGCACCCGCGCGAAGCAGGGAGGGCGCAACCGGGTGGTTCAGCGCTGATTCGCACAGAGAAACTCACATGCCCATCCACATCTCCGTCCATCCCGACGGAGACGTTCACGGACCGCGACGCCGCGCTGACCTGGCTCTACTCCGAGCCCTTCTAGAG
>JAKEEX010000678.1 GCA_022616315.1 Myxococcaceae bacterium | reverse complement strand
TACTGGCGCACGGGGGCGTTCTGCGCCCGGAAGAAGAGCTCGAAGAGCCGCTCCTGCTGCTCCTTCGGGATGCCGATGCCCTCGTCCGACACCGTCAGGAGGGCCTGCCCACCCGAGGCGCCGAGCCTCACCCGGATGGTCCCGCCGCTCGGGCTGTACTTGATGGCGTTGTCCACCAGGTTGACGAGCACCTGTGACAGCCGGCCACGGTCCCCCCTCATGAGGAGCGTGTCCTCTCCCAGCTCCAGCTCCAACCGGTGACGCGCGCTGGCCAGGGGGAAGTCCCCCCTCGTCTCCTCCACCACCTGGCGCAGGGACAGCGGCTGCCACATCATCTCCAGCCGCCCCGCCTTGATGCGCGAGATGTCCAGCAAGTCATTGATGAGGCCGTTGAGCTGCTGGACCTTGTCCATCGCCTTGCGGACACCGCTCACGTCCGGGAGCTCCCCGCGCGCAAGCGCCTGCTCCAGCACCCGCAGGCGCAGCGCCAGCGGCGTGAGCGGCGTCTTCAGCTCGTGGGAGGCGATGGAGAGGAAGTCCTCGCGCACGCGCACGGCGTCCTGCGCCTCCTTCAGCAGCCGCGCCCGCTCCTCCTCCGCACGCTTGCGCTCGGTGATGTCCACGACGACGGTGCACACCCCCACCACCTCGCCGGAGGCTTCGCGGACGGGGGCGTAGCTGACCAGCCAGTGCCCGTCCTTGCCGTGATGCCCGGGAGAGCGAGCGGAGATGAGCAGGTTCTCGAAGGGCTGCCCGGTCTCCAGCACCCGCCGCATGAGCGGCTCCAGCCGCGCGCTCAGCGAGGGCACCACCTCCCCAAGGGTCCGACCCACGGTCTTCTCGACCGGCACGCCGTTCACCACCGCAAGCCACTCGTTGATGTGCACGAAGCGCAGCTCGCGGTCGAAGAACGCCAGGCCCACCGGGACCGTGTGCAGGAAGGTGTCCAGCAGCAGCCGCCCCTCCTCCGTGCGCCGCGCCGCGTCCTCCGCCGCCTTGCGCGCCTGCCGCTCCCGCTCGAGCAGCTCGTCCCGCTCCTGCTCCGCGCGCCGGCGCGCCGTCACGTCCCGGAAGCTCCACACGCGGCCCACCACCCGCTCCCCGATGCGCTGGGGCCGGCTGAGGCGCTCGAACACCCGCCCGTCCTTGAAGTCCAGGACGTCGAAGCTCTCCTCTCCGGGCGCGGAGTAGAGGGCCCGGACGCGATGCCGGAACTGCCCGGGGTCCACGAGCTGGTCGGTCACGTGCGCGAGCAGCAACGCGTCATCGTGCGTCCGGGCCACGTCCTGCGGGATGCGCCACAGCTCGAGGAAGCGCTGGTTGTAGGTGACGATGCGGCCCGCACTGTCCACCACGAGGATGCCGTCGGCGGTGGACTCCAGGGTGGCCCGCAGCAGCGAGACCGACTCCTCGACGGACTCGAGCGCCTGCCTGTAGGCGGTGACGTCCGTCATCACCCCGCGCAGTCTCCGGGGCCGCTCCCCGCCGCCCACCATGGTGACGACGGTCCGCACCCACACCACCCGCCCATCGGCAGCCAGCATGCGGTATTCGAACTCTTGCGGCCACTCGGTATCACGACGGTGGACGCGCTGTGCCCATTCCCGTTCCTGGGGGTGGACGTGCTTCATCCAGAAGTCGGGCTCGGTGAGCCAGCGCTCCACGGGGTAGCCGAGCAGCTGCTCGGCGAAGCGGCTGACGAAGAAGTAGCGGAACGTGTCCGGGTCCTTCTCCCAGACGATGGCCGGCACAGTGTCCAGGAGCTCCTCGTTGCGCTGTCGCTCCTCGTCCAGCACCACCCACTCCCGACGGGCGGCGGTGACGTCCAGCATCATCACCAGCAGGTCCTGCCCGGGCCCGCCATCGCGCAGCGGGTGCAGCCCGGTGCGCAGCCAGTGAGTGCCGCCCGCGGCGTCCAGCAGCCGGTGCTCGAGCTGCCGTGGCCTCCCGGTCAGCAGCGCCTCCCGGCCGAGCGTCTCGAGCCGTGTGTACTCGTCCGGGGCGAGGCGTGCGTGGAGGAAGCCGTCCTCCTCCCACTGCTGGAGGGGGTAGCCGAGCGGTGCCTCCACCAGGCGGTCGAGGGAGCGCAGGCGCGCAAGCCCGCCATCGGTGAGCCAGAGCAGCGCCGTCAGGCCCCGCAGGAGGGCCTGCGACTGCCCCTCGAACCCCGGAGGTGCGTCCATGCCGACCTCGGTGTTGAGTCCGTCCCCTCACCCAGTCACCTAGTCACTGGGGGCACGGGCCGCTCGCTCCTCTGCCCGCACGGCGCTCCACTTCACCCTCGCGGACCAGACGGGGCGGTGGCACACTCGCGCGCCATCCGGCTCGCCTTCTCCATCCTCTTCTGGTCCTTCCTCGCGCTCTCGAGCGTCGTCCTGTTCTTCGGGGCGCTCGTCGTGTGGCTCGTCACCTTCCCCTTCGACCGCGACGGGTGGGTGCTGCACCTCTACTCCTGCGCGTGGGCCCAGCTGTACTTCTGGGTCAACCCGCTCTGGAGCCTCGAGGTGAAGGGCCGCGAGCACCTGCCCTGGCGCGGGGCCGCGGTGCTGGTGTCGAACCACCAGTCGCTCGGGGACATCCTCGTCCTCTTCGGCCTCTTCCGTCCCTTCAAGTGGGTGTCCAAGGCGGAGAACTTCCGCCTGCCCTTCATCGGCTGGAACATGCGGCTCAACCGCTACGTCCGGCTCGTGCGTGGCGACAAGGAGAGCATCGGGCGCATGATGGCCGCCTGCGACGCGTGGCTCGCGCGCGGCGTCCCGGTGCTGCTCTTCCCCGAGGGGACCCGCTCACCCGACGGTGAGGTCAAGGCCTTCAAGGATGGCGCGTTCGCGCTGGCGGCGAAGCGTGGTTGCCCCGTCATCCCCATCGTGTTGACCGGCACCGCGCGCACCCTGCCCAAGCACGGGCTGGTGCTCGAGTCCCGCGCCCGCTGCAGGGTGAAGGTGCTGCCGCCGGTGGACCCCGCGCCGTTTCACGGAGACGTGGCCGCGCTCCGCGAGCACGTGCGCACGCGGATCATCGAGGAGAAGGCGCGGCTCGAGGCTGTCTCGCCCGTGCTCGCAAACTGAAGTCTCAATGTCCATCGGAGCCCCGAGGAGGGCAGTCATGGCAGCAATGAAGGTCGCGAAGGACACCGTCGTCAGCCTGGACTACCGCCTGCACCTCGGCGACGGGAAGGTGTTCGACGAGAGCGAGCCTGGTGACCCGCTCGTCTACCTGCACGGGCACGGGGAGATCGTCCCTGGCCTGGAGAAGGCGGTCGAGGGCAAGTCCGTGGGAGACACCGTGAAGGCGGTGGTTCCTCCCGAGGAGGGCTACGGGGACCACGACCCGGAGGCCGTGCAGGAGGTGCCGCGCGAAGAGCTCCCAGAGGGGGAGCTCGAGGTGGGCGGCACCCTCTACGGCACCGACGACGAGGGGGACGAGATGGAGGCCCTGGTGAAGGAGGTGCGGGAGAAGACCGTCGTCCTCGACTTCAACCCGCCACTCGCAGGCAAGACGCTCCACTTCGAGGTGAAGGTGCGCGAGGTGCGCGCGGCCACGAAGGAGGAGCTCGAGCACAGCCACGCCCACGGCCCCGGCCACGAGCACTGACAGCGGTGCTCACGGGACAGGGTGAGGGGGCTGTGCAGCCGAGCGTACAGCCACCAGGCCCTCCCCTGACTGACCGCCGCTCCCGACTCCGGGGAGCAAGGAGAAGGGGCCCGCTGTTCCAGGCCCGACGCGCGCCTTGGCGAGCAGGGGCCGCCCCACGCGCGAGTGCAAGCCCCGTTTCGCGAGAGCCTTCCACGGAATGAGTGACTCTCAGTCTCTGACGACCCTCCTCGCCGACGGCGTCATCGACGCCATCCTCGGACAGCTGAAGACCGGCAAGGAGGCGGAGGTGTGGCTCGTCCAGCACGCCGAGCAGGTCGTGGCCGCCAAGGTGTACAAGGAGCGGCACGCGCGCAATTTCAAGAACAACGCGGGCTACCGCGAGGGACGCGAGGTCCGCAACTCGCGCACCCGCAGGGCCATGGAGAAGGGCACCCGCTTCGGGCAGGCCGCCGCCGAGGAGGCCTGGAAGAGCGCCGAGGCCGACGCACTCTACGCGCTCCACGCCCAGGGCGTGCGCGTCCCCACGCCGGTGATGTTCTACGAGGGCGTGCTGCTGATGGAGGTGGTGGTGGACGCCACCGGCCACCCGGCGCCGCGCCTGGTGGAGGCCCCGCCCACGAGCCCCGAGGAGGCCCACGCGCTCTACGTCGACCTGCGCGCCCAGGTGGTGCGCATGCTCAGCGCGGACCTCATCCACGGAGACCTGTCCCCCTACAACATCCTCATGGGCTGGGCGGGACCCGTCGTCATCGACTTTCCCCAGACGGTGGGCGCCGCGCGCAACAACCGCGCGGAGTTCTACTTCCGGCGCGACCTGGACAACGTGCGCGACTTCCTCGCGGCGTACGACCCCAGGCTGCACGGCGCCGCGGGCGACACGGGTGAAATCTGGAACGCCTACGTGCGCCGCGACCTGACCGCGGACTTCGTCCCCTCCGGAAACTTTCGCGAGGCCCCCAAGCGCAACGGCGCTCCCGGGCGCGAGGGCGGCCGTGGACCGCGCGAGGCCTTCGGGGTGCCACGCGAACGCCTCGACGGACCGCGCGATGGCTCTGCGGGCCCCCGCAGCAGCGGACCGCGTGCGGAGCGGGGCCCCGGGGAGGAGCGCCGCAACGGCCTCCGTCCGGAGCGTCCGGCGCGAGAGGACGCTGCGCCTGCGTCGGCGGCGGGAGCCCAGTCGCTGAGCGCCGAGGAGGCCGAGCTGCGCGAGCTGGAGGCCACGTTCCTGCGCCAGGGCGGCGGCGAGCGCGGCAAGCCGCCACCTTCGCAGGGTGCACGCGATGGGCGGAGACGTCCGTTCAATGCGCGTGGGCCGCAGAGCCGAGGCGGCCCGGGACGCCCACCTGCGCAGGGTGCACCGCGCGATGCCAACGGGGCACGACCTGCGCAGCAGGGCGGACCGCGAGATGCGAACGGTGCGCGACCTGCGCAGCAGGGTGGACAGCGTCAGTCTAACGATGCGCGACCTGCGCAGCAGGGCGGACAGCGTCAGTCGAGCGGGACTCGACCGGCGCAGCAGGGTGGACCGCGCGACGCGAACGGCTCACGACCTGAGCAGCAGCGCGGACAGCGCGATGCAAACGTTGCGCGACCCGCGCAGCAGGGCGGACCGCGCGAGACGAACGGTGCGCGGCCTCCGCAGCAGCTCGGGCCTCGTGATGCAGGCGCTCCACAGCCGCGCCAGAGTACCCCTCGCGGCCCGAAGAACGAGCGCAGGCCCCTCATCGAGCAGCGCGGTGGCGGTCGATCCCCCTCAGCCCAGAGCGCACCTCGCGGCACCGGCACCGAGCGCGGACCCATCATCGAGCGACGTGGGAACGGTCCGGTGCAGCTCCCTGGGAGCGCCGACGGACGGCCCCTCCGTGATGCGCCGCGACGACAAGCGTCCGCTCCCCAGGTGTCGTATGTGGCGCGCATTCCCCGTCCGGGAACGCAGGGGTCCGAGTCGTAGCAACAGGAGACTCCACGGATGATTCAGAAGCTCTCGCACACCAGCATCTACGTGCTGGACCAGGACAAGGCCCTCGACTTCTACACCCGCAAGCTGGACCTCGAGGTACGGGCCGACGCGAAGATGGGAGACATCCGCTGGCTCACCGTGGGGCCGAAGAACCAGCCCGAGCTGGAGATGGTGCTCATGCCCATCGACGCCAGCCCGATGATGGACGCGCAGCGCGCGGCGCGGATGCGCGAGCTCGTGCAGCAGGGCAGCTTCGGCGTGGGCGTCTTCGAGACGGACGACATCCACGCCGCCTACAAGGAGCTCAAGCGAAAGGGCGTGGAGTTCATCAGCTCCCCGGCAGAGCGCCCCTACGGAATCGAGGCCATCGTGAAGGACCCCTCGGGCAACTGGTTCAGCCTCACCCAGCGCAAGAAGGGGTGACGTCGTGCCTCCTTCCCCCAGGGGGAAGCGAGCAGCGGCCTGCTTCAAGGATGCATGTGGCCGGCGAATGGGCGCATCCCCGGTGACCGGCGCGGGAGCCCGGAATAGGGATATGAGTCCCCTGTGTCTCAACCCGACAGCGCTCCGCGAGCGCTTGGGAGCAACTCATGTCCACGTGGGAAATGGTGCTTGGCACCCTCGTCCTCACCGCCATCTGTATCTTCACCGTTCCAGCGCTGTGGAGCTCGCGCTCGAACTGGCAGGAGCTCTTCCGGTGGAAGGGGCCTCCACCGAAGTGACGCTGCGGGTCGCCGCTTCAGCCTCCGCGCGCAATGATGACTTCAACGCTCGAGGAGCTCCTCGCCCGCCACGCCCCCGCGGACGGCAAGGAGGATGAGGACCTCGCGGTGATGCGGGCGCATGCCACGCGCCTTCCTGCGCCATTCTCCCGGGCCCAGGTCGGGGCACACTTCACCGGAAGCGCTGTGGTGGTGACGCCGGATGGGCTGCGCGTGTGCCTGGTGCACCACGGGAAGCTGCACCGCTGGCTCCAGCCCGGGGGCCATGCGGACCCGGTGGACCGAGGTGACATGGCGGCCACCGCGCTGCGCGAGGCGCGCGAGGAGACGGGGTGCCGCGTGAGGTTGCACGCCGGCGCGCCGCAGCCGCTGGACGTGGACGTCCACCGGATTCCGGCGCGGCGCGACGAGCCGGAGCACCTGCACCTCGACGTGCGCTACCTCGTGGTGGCCGAGGACCCGGACTCGCTCCAGCACGACCCCGCGGAGTCGCATGGAGCGCAATGGCTGTCGTGGGAGGAGGCGCTGGCGCGCGCGGACGAGCCGGCGCTTCGACGGCTTCTCGAGAAAGCGCGCGCGGTGTGCGCGGGCGCCTCCTGATGTGACCCGGCCCGGGGAAGCCCCCACGAACAGGGGGATGCCTCATGAAGCACCGTCAGCGGTTCTTGATGGTGTGAGCGTCGGTTCGCTACGCAATCGACCCCGCGGGGCCGCCCGGGTTTCGGGCGGTGCGCTTCAAGGGAGGGGTCGTCATGCAGCAGCGTCAGATTGTCGTTCTGGTTTGTGCAGTGATGCTGGTCGGGGTCGCCGCCTACGCACAGCAATCCAGGTCCCAACGCCTGGAACGCGTGGAGGCCCATTCGGCGGACCTGGTCGTGCCGCATGGGCAACGCGGGCTCTCGCTTCGGGCAGGTGTCGCGGCCGCGTTTTCGATGGCTTCTACCGCGGGCTTGACCGTGGACGATGTCGGTGACGTCGATTCGTTTGGCCGCAATCTGCGGTGGCTCGGCGTGACACAGATGAATGTGACGCTCACCAGCAATTGCACGGGCATCGAGCCGGGCTGCGAGGTGCTGACGCCGTCACCCGGGGTCACGACCTTCAAATTCGAGGATCTGGCGCACATTACCCTGCCGCCGCAGGCTGCGCATTCGTTGCTGTGCTACTGGTTCTCGCCGATCCTGAACGTGACCTACAACAACCCGACGGCGGCACAGGTGGTGGCCAAGCTGGTCTACAGCCCATCGCTCACCGTCGAGAACCCGGTGCTCGATGATCCGACCCTGATCGATCCCACCACCGGAGCTCCGTTCGGCGGTCGTCTGCTGACGAGCATGTCTTCCTCGGAGCGCTTCGAGGTACCGCTTGCGCCAGGCGTGAGGTTCACGGAGCGCATGCGCGACTCGAACGTGTGCATCGCCGGCTTCGTGAGCCGTCGTTCGCTCGTCGAGACCTATGGCCTCACCGATGTGCAGGCGGAGGAGTTCTTCAATAAGCAGACGACCGTCCGCATGAACATCACCGGGAGCGCACAGTACGTGGATCACGCGTCCATGATGTTCGGCTTCCGCATCATCGGCGACTGAGCGGTGAGGTGAGGAGCTCCTCGAGGAGCGGGAACACCGTCTCCGGCTCCTCGAGGTGTCCGAACGAGCCACTGCGCTCGAGCATGACGAAGCGCGCCTGGTGCGCCGCACGCCGGAACTCCTGCTGCAGCTTCGGGTAGAGCGCGCGGTCGAACCTGCCGGCGAGAATGAGCACCGGCATGCGAAGCTCCTTCAGGCGAGGACGGAAGTCTGGCAGTCGCGCCACCTCGCCACCGACGACGAAGTCGATGCGCTCGCCGACGAACGACCAGTACAGCGGCTGGTTGCGCGCACCGGGCTCCGTGAGCAGGCGCGTCGCATGCTCCGGGTTGTACCAGCGGATGAGCGGCCCATGGACGGAGAAGGCTTGCTGCATCTCGGGGCTCGAGGAGGGGACGCCCGCCGCGCGCAGCTGCTCGATGCGCTCCCACAGCTCCGGGTACTGGTTCTCCAGCTCGCGGTTGATGTTCTCGTGGTTGCGCTGCCACATCTCCGCGCCCCACAGCGTGTTCGCGAGCACCAGGTTGCGGACCCTCTCCGGGTGGGCCAGCGCATACGCCTGGGCAACGAGCCCGCCGTACGAGAAGCCGTAGAGGCTCAGCCGCTCGAGGCCGAGCGCGCGGCGAAGGCCCTCGAGGTCCTCGACGTCCTGCGCGAAGGAGACGGCCCGGATGTCCTCGCGCCCGTGACTCCGCCCGCGCCCACGGTAGTCGTAATAGAGAACTCGGAAGCTCCGCGCGAGCCGGGAGAAGACCGGGTGGAAGATGACGTGAGAGCTGGCCGGACCGCCTGCGAGCAGTACGACGGGCTCACCCGCGCCCTCCTCCTCGAGCCAGAGCTGCGTGCCGTTCACCGCCACGAGACGGCCGGGGGCATGGGGAATGGGAGGAGCGGCTGGCGCAGACGGAGCGTGGCTTGATGCAGAGACGGTCGTGCTCAGCAGCGTGGTCGTCATGAGGAGCATCCGGTGGATGTGGGTCATGACTCCAGGATCGCGAGGCCCCGCCGCCGTGCCGACCCGGAACTTGCGGCGGATAGCGCACGTGAGGACGTCCCCTGTGACCCCGCTGTGCGTTCGAGGACCCGCGCCGACGCGGCCCCCCACCCTCACCCGGACAGGCACGCGAGTGTCACGCCAGAGCTCGGCTTCACGGCCCTCACCGGGCCCGTTTCCACGGAGAAGAAACGTGTTTCGGGCCATGTCGATGCGAGTGCACCTGCCCGCATTCCTCCGACCTGGAGGTGTGCATCCTCCTTGCACTGCGCCAGGCACCGCCTGGACCTTCAAGGAGGAGACCGTGTCCATCTTCGCCCCGCCCCTGACGATACCGCCCACCGCGGTGTCACCCCCGCGCGCAGCCCGTGCCACCCTTGCTGCCGGCGCGCTGCTGGGTGTCCTTGCAGAGCTGCTGCTCGACGGACATCCGCTCGGTGTGGCGTTGCCGCTCTACACCCTGGCGCTGGTGGCAGCGCTCGCAGCAGTGGGCGGACGCGAGTCATTTCAGCGGGGCCGTCAGGGAATGTGGCTGCTCGTGCCGCTGCTCTTCTTCTCCGGCATGGCGGCGGTGCACACGGACCCGCTCCTCACCCTGCTCAACCTGGTGACCACCGGCGGCCTGCTTCTCCTCATGGCGCAAGCGTTCGGCGGCACGCGCCTCGGAACGTTGCGGCTCGGTGGCTACGTGCGCACCGCAGGCGAGGCGCTCCACGGCTGTCTGGAGCGTCCTCTGGCTCTCGTGCCTTCGGCAGTGGACGTGGGAGCCTCGCGCGTCTGGGCGAAGCGTCACGTTGGGCCACTGCTCCGCGGCGCGTTGCTCGCTGCGCCGGTGGTCGCCCTCTTCGCACTGTTGCTTGCCCAGGCGGACCGATTCTTCTCGGACACGCTGCACTCCCTCCTCTCCTGGAACTTCTCTCGCATGGGGGATGGGTTGCGCGCGCTCGTGGTGAGTACCGTGACGGGTCTCCTTGCAGCGGGCTGGCTCGCTCAGGCCTTGCGGCGTGCGACCTCTCCCGTGGGAACGCCTGCCGCGGAGGAGCGCTCGCGTCCGGTGGGCCTCGTCGAGGGGGTGGTGGTGCTGGTGAGCGTCTGCACGCTCTTCTCCGCATTCCTCGCGGTGCAGGTGCGCGGCTTGCTCCGGGTGCTGGCCGGCGAACGCGCGGGTGACTTCACCTACGCAGCCTACGCGCGCCAGGGCTTCTTCGAGCTGCTCGCCGTGGCCCTCCTCTCCCTGCTGCTGGTGATGGCGCTGCACCGCTGGGTGCGGCGCGAGGGTGCGAGAGAGGAGCGCATTTTCCGCGTCATGTGCACCGTGTTGCTGGTGCTCGTCCTGGTGCTCCTCGGGTCCGCGTTGAGGCGGCTTTCCCTCTACGAAGAGATGTACGGCGCGACCCGGCTTCGCCTCTTCAGCCACCTCTTCATGTACGCGCTCGGAGTCGTGCTCCTCTGGCGCGCGGTGACGCTGTGGTGGGGCGGGGAGGCGCGCTTTGCGGCCGGAGTCGTGGCCGCCGGACTCGGCTACCTCACTGCGCTGAACGTGGTGGTGCCGGACGCGCTCATCGCGCGGCGCAACCTGGCCCGCTATGCCGCCACGGGAGTCGTCGACCTCGGGTACCTGGCTTCACTCTCGGACGACGTGCTTCCCCCTGTAGCCGGAGCGCTTCCTGCGCTGGATGCGCAGGGACAGGACACCCGTGGGCTTCGAGCCCTGCTGAGGGAGCGGAAGCCGGAGCCAGGGTGGGGCCTCGACTTCCACCTCGGGCGCTGGCGCGCAGCGCGTGCGGCGGAGAACAGGTGAGGCGTGCGCCCGCGGAAAGGCCCAAGCCGTTGGCAGGGAGGATCGAGCCTCGCGCTCAGTTCTCCGCGGGTCTCCGCGCCGCAACCCACCGCTCCACCTTCGCGCGCAGGAGCGGGAGCGGAATCACCCCGGCGTCGAGCACCACGTCGTGGAACTCGCGGATGTCGAACGCGGCGCCGAGCGTCCGCTCCGCCTCCGCGCGCAGGCGCTCCACCTCGAGCCTCCCGAGCGCGTACGGCAACCCCTGCGCGGGCCACACCGGGTAGCGGTCCACCGGCACCTCCGCCCGGAGGCGCGGCACCTGGGTGTGCGCGCGGATGTACTCAATCCCCTGCTCGCGCGTCCACCCGAAGGCGTTGATGCCGGTATCCACGACGAGCAGCGTCGCGCTCAGCGTCACGTCCGCCAGCGCGCCGAGCCTCTCCGCGTCCGAGGCGTACAGCCCCATCTCGTCCGCGAGCAGCTCGGCGTACTCGGCCCACCCCTCTCCGAATCCGGGGGACCAGAACGCCCGGACGATGGCCGGAATCTCCGCCTCCCGCTCGAGCGCGAGGGCGCCCTGCAGGTGATGCCCGGGGATGGTCTCGTGGAACGTCAGCGGTGCCGTCTCCGCGCGTGACTTCTCCTCCGGTGCGTACGTGCTGAGCAGGTACGTGCCCGGGCGGCTCCCATCCGCCGCGGGAGGGTTCCACTCCCCCACGCTCTGGCGCTCCTGGAACGCGGGGTAGGGCTTCACGACCACGTCCGCGCGCGGGAGCACACGGAACCACTTCGGCATCGCCGCCTTCGCCCGGGCCACGGCGGCCTCTGCATGGGCGAGCATCTCCTCGCGCGAGCGGAACGTGAAGCCCGGCTCGGTCCGCAGACGCGCCAGCAGCGCGCCCACGTCGGAGGTGTGGAAGCTCTGCTGCGCCACACGGCGCATCCGCTCCTCGAGCGCGGACATCGTCTCGAGACCCAGGCGGTGCAGCTGCTCTGCCGTCATGTCGAAGCCGGTCGCGGCGCGAATCCTCGCGCGATAGCACGCCTCGCCTCCCGGATTCGCGGAGACGCCGATGGGCTCGCGTGCCCGCGGCAGGTACTCGGCCTCGAGGAAGGCGCGGTAGCGGCGGATTGCCGGGAGGACCTCGGCGTCCACGACACGGACGAGAGCCTCACGAAACGCGGGTGTGGCATCACGCCGCGCAGGCTCGAAAAGGGGAGATGCTTCCGGAGCAGTGGCGAGGAGCTCGTCCAGCTGGCGGATGACGAGCCGCACGTTCCCCTTCGGCGCGGAGTAACCGAGCCGCAGCCCCTCGCGAAGATCGCCGAGCTCCACGTCGATGAACGCGGGGAGCGCGCGCCAACGCGCGAGCGCCTGGACACGCAACGCTTCGCTTCCGACCGGCTGCATCGAACCGAGCCGGGACACCATGGACGGCCACCCGTTGGCGTGGCTCACACCCCACAGCTCGAAGCGGCACACGCGCGTCGCCACGGAGCCCTCGAGCGCCTCGCGCATCACACCGAGAGAGAGCCACTCCGGACGTCCCACGAGCCCCGCGGCGTCGATGCGCGCCAGCTGCGCGAGCCACGCGTCCTCCCTCGCATGCCACCGCTCGAGCGCAGCCAGGGAGTTGTCACGCAGGCGGTCGTGCTGCACCTCCACGACACCGTCGAGCGTGGCCTCCTCGGGCGAGCGCTCCCGCAGGGCGGCGAGATACGTGTCAGCGAGCTCCCTCACCTGCGCGGCCGCATCCTCGGACGGACGTGCATGGGGGCGCACAGCGGACGGCGTCGTGCAGGCGGCGAGCAGGGCGAGCGGTGCAATCAGGCGAGCAGTCATCTCGAGCGGATGCGCCTCGGCTCGGCGCCGTGCCATGGGGACAGGGACCAAGGTTATCGGGCCCTGAGCACTCCTGGATAGTGCGACAACGAGGGAGCCAGCGACGAGATGGGCGCGGCCATCGCCAACCTGTGCTAGGAGGCTTCACCTCCATCCACAACGAGCGCGCGCCCTTCGAGGCCGCGCCGGAGAAGGTCTTCCGCGAGCGATGAGCCCGTCCCCCGCCGGCTCGAGTCCCTGGGTCGCCCTCCTCACGCTCACGGCGATGGAGATCGTCCTGGGTGTGGACAACATCGTCTTCATCGCCATCCTGGTGGGACGGCTGCCCCCTTCGAAGCGCGAGTTCATCCGGAAGCTGGGTATCAGCCTGGCGCTCGTCATCCGCATCGGGCTGCTCTTCGTGCTCTCGTGGCTGATTGGACTGACGGCGCCGCTCTTCGAGGTCCTCGGCCGCGAGTGGTCCGGGCGCGACCTCATCCTCCTGGGGGGTGGTCTGTTCCTGGTGGCCAAGGCCGCGCACGAGATGCACGCGAAGCTCGAGGGTCCCGACGAGGGCGCGAAGGCTGGGCCAGCCCCGGTTGCCGCCGTGGGCGCGGTCCTCGCGCAGATCCTCGCGCTGGACATCGTCTTCTCGCTCGACTCGGTCATCACCGCGGTGGGTATGGCCAACCAGCTGTGGGTGATGATCACCGCCATGCTCATCAGCGTGGGCGTGATGCTGGTGTTCGCCGGGAAGATTGGCGACTTCGTGGACCGCCACCCGACGGTGAAGATGCTCGCGCTGGCCTTCCTGCTGCTCATCGGTGTGATGCTGATTGCGGAGGGCTTCGGGGAGCACATCCCCAAGGGCTACATCTACTTCGCCATGGCCTTCGCGCTCGCCGTGGAGCTGCTCAACATGCGCATGCGCAAGGTGCACAGGCCGCTGCACCTGCACGCCGGCACCGAGCGCGAGGTGGCCAGCATCGTCAGCGGGAAGGGCGTCGAGTAGCCCTCCGGCCCACCGCGTCGCTCAGTCCGCGCACGTGGCCGGGTGCGCGCACGAGATGACCGGCCCGAGCGCCTCGAACCACACGTTGGCGACCTCCGCGTGGGCAGCCTCCACAGGATGCACACCATCACTGAGGTCGTCCGCGTCGAGGACGGAGGCGACATCCGCGAACCGGATCCGCTTGCCGTGACGCTGACGCTCCTCGACGCGCGTGCGAATGGCAGCGCTCAGCTCACGGCCCAGCAGCGCGCGGTCCACGTCCCCGGGCCCCACGGTCTTGGACCCGAGGGGCGGAATGGACCCGACGATGAGCCAGGCCTCCGGACGCCGCGCGAGGATGCGGTCCACGAGCCGCGCGTGCTCATCCGCAATCTCCTGGACCGGGCGCGTGCACCACCACGCGACGTCATTCGTGCCCACCATCAGCAGCACGTAGTCGGGACGGAACGCGCCGAGCCATCCATCCACGCCCTCCGCAATCCGGGCGATGCTGAAGCCGGAGTGGCCCTCGTGCTCGCGGTCCGCGCTGTGCGTGTCGCTCTGAGAGCCCACGAGGTCCACGTCGCAGCCGAGCGCGATGAGTCTCTCGCGGAGAGCCTTGCGGTAGCCCCCGTTGACGCCGAGGGTGATGGAGTCCCCCAGCGGCATGATGCGCAAGCAGCCCCGGGGCTCCCTCGCGTGTTGCGCGCCCCTGTCCGAGGCGGAACACGCCAGGAGCGTTGCGGCAATGAGGACCGCAATCCGGCGTCTCATCATCGGCTCCGCGAGAGGCCGGGAAGGTGGCCGCTCGTGGGCGCGAGCTATCCCACGGCCCCGCTCCGCGGCCACGCCTCGGGTCGGCACGGCGTGCGAGGCTCAACACAGGGAGCTCCGACATGCGCGCCGCAATACTCCGCTACAGGCGCTTGTATTCCCTCGTCAGCGTCCTCTTCACGACGGTGATGTTGTGGCTCGCATCGGGGGAAATCGTCGGCTGGCAGCTGACGCGCAGAGGCCGCCCTCCATTCGCCGAGCCGCCCCCCCTGCTCTCTCGAGGCGCCGTGGAGGCCCAGCGCCGAGAGCCATCCAACCCACCGCCCACAAGCCTGTCAGCTCAATCCACGTTCAGGATCGGATCCACACCCTATATTGACGTCGTTCGCTCGACAGACGGGTCCAGCGATTGGCTCGGGAGTGGTCATGAGTGAATCCCTCGGTCGCGAGGACCGTCCGGCGGTGGCGCTGGTGACAGGTGCGACATCGGGTATCGGGCGGGCTGTGGCGCTGAAACTCGCCGAGGAAGGCTTCTCGGTGGTGGTGCACGGCCGCGACCAGCAACGCGGCGCGGAAGTGGTCGCGGCCGTCGAGGCGGCAGGCGGCACGGCGAGGTTCGTCGCGGCCGACGTGTCCGTGCCTGCGGAGGTGAAACGCCTGGCGGCCGAGGCCGGCCAGGTGGACGTGCTGGTCAACAACGCCGGCTTCTCCTGGTTCGGCCCCACCGCCGACCTCGACACCGACACCTACGATGCCCTGTTCGCCAGTAACGTGCGCTCCGCCTACTACCTGGTCGCGGCCCTGGCCCCGGCCATGGCCGAGCGCGGCAGCGGCAGCATCATCAACCTGGGCAGCATGGCCGGGCAGATCGGCCTCGCCGGCGGAGCCGCCTACAGCGCCAGCAAGGCCGCGCTGTCGGCGCTCACCCGGGCCTGGGCCGCCGAGTTCTCCCCGAGGGGCGTACGCGTGAACGCCATCGCCCCGGGGCCGGTATACACCGGCGGAGCCGCCCCCGAGCGCATTCAGGCGCTGGGGGACACCACCCTGCTCGGGCGTGCCGCGCAGGCCGACGAGATCGCCGACGTGATCGCGTTCCTCGCCTCACCGAAGGCGAGCTACATCACCGGTGCCGTCATCGCCGCGGACGGCGGCCGCACCGCCGTCTGACGCGCCACCCAACCGACCACCAGCCTGTCAGCTCACTCCAGGCTCAGGATCGGATCCACACCCGGTCCAGGCGTTCGCTGAGCGCAGGCCGCAGTCCCGATTGGAGGTTTTCTCACGCGCCGCACACAGCGGTCTGCGGGCCTCCGAACCGGTCCGCTACAGGGCGCTGCTGCGCGGGCCCCTGGAATCCGCGCGGGGCCGCTGAGTGAGGCCGAACACCTCGACGTCAACGCCTGCCGCGTAGTGCGCCAGCGGTGGACTCTCGCCCCGGCGTAGCCCAGCCGCCGCCAGCAGCGACTCCTCCAGCTCCAGCACCTGCGCGGGCTGCAGTGGATAGGGACGGTGGTGCACGCGCCCCACACGCAGCCGGCCCCGGCGGTCGCGCGCATGGAGGACGTACCGCTCGACGAGAAAGTGCTCGAGGGTGCCCGGCTCTGCGGGCCGCGCCGTCCCCACAGGGCGGTAGCGGACTCGGCACATGCCAGGAAGCGGGCGGGGCCAGCGGCGCTCGGTGACGTAGGCAATGGTGCCGTCCGCCTCGTGCGCGAGTGACATGTGAGCGCGGTGGTACGGAAGGGACCAGCGGGTGCGCGCCAGGACGACAGCCAGCGAGCTGGCCGCATCCAGGCTGAAGAACCACACGCCCGGCTGCTTCCCACCGCGGTGCACGTAGGTGCGCACATTCGTCTCGTGAAATGCGGAGAGGCCCGGGACCGCCGGCGCCCAGACGGGGCGGACGCCTGTCATGGTGAAGGGCACGAGGCCCACGTACGCATGACCCTCGAACGTGTCCACCGTGAGCTCGGGCGGCACCAGCTCCTGGAGCACCGAGGCAGGCACACGCCAGTGCAAGAAGAGGAGCTCCCGCCAGTTCTGTCGTTGAACGGGCCTCGCATCCGTGGGCCGCCGCGTCGGGGCGATGCGGTCGATGGCCTCCACGTGCACGGGCCTCACAGGAAACGCGCCTTCAGCTCGGGCGTAGGCACGCGGCAAGCCTCCGTCCGGCCGAACCAGCGGTAGCGATGCCGGGCGATGAAGCGGTACGCGGCATCGCGCAAGGGACGCGGCACCAGCACGAGGAGGTACAGCAGCCTCCACGCCCCGCGCAGGTGGCGCGCGATGCGCAGTGCAGCGGTGGAGCGCACGAAGAGCTGGCCGGCCTCCAGCAGCACAATGCTCTCGGGCTCCTCCTGCACCTTCAGGCCGTGGCCCTCCATCAGCGCGGTCCCGGCCGGGGACTGGAGCGACGCGAAGTGGAAGTGCGCCTCGGGGTCACGGTCGATGATGAAGTTCACGGCTCCGTTGCAGAGGTTGCACACACCGTCGAAGAGCACGACGCTGCCCACCGGCTCCGTGCCTGTCGTCGTTGCCGTCATCACGCACCCAGCGCCTCTCATAGCGCGCAGCACGGGAGGATCCCGAGTTTCGCGTGATGGTAAGCCATCGCCTGCCTGCCAGGAGGGGCTCGCCTGGTTGACCCATGCAACCACACGGACCAACCTTCGCTCATGGCAGTCTTCGAGCCACTGCCACCCCGGCGTCCCGGCTGGCTCAAGGGTGAGCTTGGAGAGGCTTTCTTCGAGCCTCTACCAGACGAAGACCTTGATGCGTGGAATTCGTGAGGCGGTCCTTCTCGACTTCTGCATTCAACTCTTCTGGTAGACCAACCGTCGCGCGGCCGCTTCGTCACCCCACGGCGTCGCGACGTCGCGCGCCGAGCCGGCGTATCACCGCAGGGCTCGTGAGCTCCTTGAGCGCGCCCTTCCCTACCCAGCGCGCCGCGGCCTCGGGGGAGGCAGAGAGCCTTCTGGCCACCTCCACCGCGGCGGCGTTGAGCGCGAGGCTGCGCCTGCCGACCATGCGCAGGGCCCAGCTCACGCCCTTCTTGACGAAGTTTCGCTCGTCCGCGGCAGCGCTCTCGATGAGCGGCAGGCACTCGAGGAATGGTGCGTCGCCGGCGCCCCTGTCGTGCGCGGCGAGGCAGGCGAGGAGCGCAAAGGCCGCGCGCTTCACGAACTCGTCGGGCTCGTTGCTCCACTGCGAGACCTTGGCCCAGGCGTGCGGCGTGCGGTCGAAGAGGTGGAAGCACACGGTGTCGCAGATGCCCCAGTTGTCGAAGTCGCGGCACCAGCGGTCCATCTGCGCGGGCGTAACACGCTCCGGCTCGTCGACGAACGACGTCAACATCCGGGCCTCGTACCAGCCGGTGTCCCAGAGTGCAGCGGCGAGCGCGTGGTTGCGCCCCAGGCGCTTCGCCAGCACCTGGATGTTGGCCATCGATACACCGAACGCCTTGCTCGCCGTGATGCCGAAGCGCACCAGGTTCTCGCGGTCGCGCCTGGTGCTCATATTCTCGAGGCTCGAGAGCGCCGCCTGGACCTGCTCGTCGAGCGGACGCTGCGCTGCGTTTGCGGGCGCTTGCGCGAGCACGCGCCGTCTCGCTCCCCCGCGTGCCTTCCTCGGCCCGGGCTTCGTCGCGGCCTTCCCGACTCTTTTTCCTGACTTCTGCCTGGCCGTGCTCGCGGGCATTCGGAGCCTCCCTCGGCGCAAATCCTACGCCTTCATCAGCTCGGCGAGCTTGTCGTAGCTCGCAGCCACGCCCTTCTCCATCGGGGACTTGAGCACCGCGTCGCGCACCTCCTTCGACGCGTAGCGCACCGTGCTCGTGAGCGTGGTCTTCCCGCCCTGCTCCACCAGCTCGAGCGTTCCGACAGCCTCTCCTTCGTACCAGGAGTCGTCGAACGACTCGGTGCTCACGAGTCGCTCGCCAGGCACCACCTCGCGATAGACGCCGCCCATCCCCAACTCGCGCCCATCGGTGTTTCGCCACACATAGCGATAGGAGCCACCCACCTTCAGGTCGATCTCACAGACCTCCAGGGACCACCCGCCGAAGACGCCCAGCCAGCGCTTGACCAGCTCGGGCTTCGTATGGGCGTCGAACACCAGCCTGCGTGGCGCGTCGAAGACCCGCGTCATCGCAATCTCCCGGTCGGTCGGCGTCATGATGGACAGCTGTCCGAAGTTCCTCATCATTTCTTCCTCCTCCTTCGTCTGGTGGCCACAGGTTTCTCCCGGGCCTTCAGCTCTTCGAGCACGGCATCGAGGCGCTGGAAGGTGCCCTCCCAGAACCGGCGGTAGCCCTCCAGCCATCCGGTGGCCTCCGCGAGCGGCCTGGCCTCGAGTCGGCACGGCCTTCGCTGCGCGTCGCGCCCACGCGAAATCAGGCCGGCGCGCTCGAGCACCTTGAGGTGCTTGGAGATTGCGGGCTGGCTCATCGCGAACGGCTGGGCCAGCTCCATCACCGACGCATCCCCCGACATGAGCCGGGCGAGAATCGCCCGACGGGTGGGATCCGCGAGAGCAGCGAACGTGGCGTCGAGGCGACCTGAGGCCGCCCGTGCATAACCTCTGGGTTCCATGACTGATTGGTTATGTACGCCTGCCGCCCGCTCCTGTCAAGGGCGCGGTCATGGGGTGCGCGAGCCTGCATCGAGCAGTCACCGAGCGAACAGAGCTGAGACTTTGCGGTCGGGTGGCGTCAGGCCGTGACAGAGTCCTCTTCGCTCCAGTGCGAGTGGAGGACCTCTCGATGGGCCGCGAAGAGCTTCCTGAGCCGAAAGAAGGTTTCGTCCTCACCCACTTCATCGTCAGCCGCGACGTCCGGCGGGCGCGCGACTTCTACGTGGGCGTGCTGGGAGGGAAGACGGTGCTCGAGGGAGAGCCCACCATCGTCAAGCTCGCCAACAGCTGGATCCTCATCGACGTGGGCGGCGGTCCCACCGACGACAAGCCTGACGTCATCCTCGAAGCGCCCAGGGACCTGAAGAAGACGAGCGCCTTCCTCAACATCCGGGTGGCCGACATCCAGGCCTGCTACCAGGAGTGGAAGGCCAAGGGGGCCCAGTTCCTCACACCACCCAAGGCCCATGGGGACGAGCTCCGCTTCTACATGCGCGACCCGGACGGGCACCTCATCGAGGTGGGACAGTAAACTGGCCTGTAGCGCGAGCGCTCCGTGTGCGCCGAATCCAGGCGCGGACGGATGGGCCGCCTTCGCAGCGCTCACCGCTGAAGGAGTTGCGGGCCTATTTGATGACGGCAAACGTCTGCTCGTTGAGCGCGATCAGCCGGCCGTCCTTGCCCCACAGCTCGCGGTGCTCGACCAGGTAGCCCTCGCGGACCGAGAGGCACTTCGAGCGGAACACGAGCGGCGCGTCGGGTGGAAGCCCCTGAAGGTCATTCACCAGCTGTAACGAGAAGTCGATCGTCGCCATCGGGCGCGGCGTCTCGAGCATTGGATAGACCGTCGGCCACCAGGCATCCATGCAGGCTGCGACGTAGGCTGCGCCGCGGTCGGAGCCCGGGTTCTTCGGCCGGATGAACCCCACGCCTTCCGCTGCGCCTCCCGAGAACGGGAGTGGCCCCGAATTGCGGAACTCGAAGTGGACAGCGAAGTCGGGGCCGAACGGCGGACCCACCGGCACCGACTCGACCTCGCGCCAGTCGCCGAGCTGGGGCGCGGCCAACTGCAGTCGGTCCACGTCGAGCGTCCGGGCCCTTCCGAAGACTCCCACCGCGTGCGCCTGAGGCGTGCCTGCTTGCAGCAACCGCACGGCGCAGGTGGTCACCGCATTGCCCGCGCGAAGGGTCTCTGTCCGCATCACGGCCGGGCCGGGCATGACCGGACCGAAGAGCTGCGCGGTGACCGAGCGCAGCGTCCGGGAGGGATCGCCCGCCTCGAGCTCGAGCGCTCGGACCATCGCGCCCACCACGAGGCCGCCGAACGCTCCGCGCCCCTGCTGCCACCCGTCGGGCACGTCGATCGAGTATGAGCCGTCCTCCGCGCGCGCCAGCGTGAGGAGCTCGTCGAGAGTTCGTTCGGTCGTCATGGTGCGTGCGATCCTACGGTGGTGGGCAGCGAAGTCACCCCGGGACGTTGCGCGCCTCTTAGGGCTGCTACCCGTGGAGAGTGCAGGTCCTGATGGCTGCGTCCGCGTCATCGCTCCCCCATGTCGCTTCCGGGCTAAAGAAGACGTTCATGCCCCTCCCTACCCTCGAGACACTCGAGACACCCGCAGCCCTCGTCGACGTGGCTCGCGTGGATGCCAACCTGCGCCGCGTCGCGGACTACACGCGCGCGCACGGACTCTCCTGGCGCCCCCACACCAAGACACACAAGACGGCGGAGCTCGCCTTGCGCCAGCTGGCCTCGGGCGCATCCGGTGTCACGGTAGCCACCCCTCTGGAAGCAGAGGTGATGTCGCGCGTGGCCGATGACATCTTCCTCGCTTACCCACCGCTCGGGACCGGGCGCCTGGCGCGTCTCATGGCTCTGCCGTCACGCGTGCGTCTGAGCGTGGCGCTGGACTCTCACGAGGCGCTTGCCCAGCTCTCGCGTGCTGCCCGTGATGCCGGTCGCACCGTGGGTGTGCTGGTCGAGCTGGACCTCGGCATGCGCCGCGTGGGCGTGCAGACGCCGGAGGAGGCAGTGGCACTCGCACGCGCCATCCGCGAGGCCGCCAGCGTCACGTACCGCGGCATCACCTTCTACCCGGGCCACATC
>JAKEEX010000677.1 GCA_022616315.1 Myxococcaceae bacterium | reverse complement strand
GCTCGCGTGGCTGGTGCAGCAGCTGCGCACCCAGCCCATGCCGGTCATCGCGCCGCGCAAGGGCCTGGTGCTGGCGGTGTGGGTGCCGGTGCTGGTGCTGGGGGCCGCGCTCGCCGTGGGGATTCTGCTGGCGGCGGGCAACCGGACGCAGTGAGCCGACACACGTCCGCGCGCCGCGCAGCGTCCCCGCGCATGCGGCCTCCTGCTTCGCTCGTCACGCTCCACCAGCCGGCGTTGCCGGAGGACGTCTTCGAGCGTCTCCTCAGGGCAGTCCGCAGGGTGGGGAAGGAGCGGTTGCGTCACACGTACCAGACGACCTTCTGGTTCGACCTCCGCTCGCCACCGGAGAGCGTCGTGGAGGAGGCGGCGCTCCTGCTGGCCCCGCACGTTCCGGGGCTGCTCGCCCTCCGCGGCGTGGAGTGGTGGCTGTCGCGGATGTACGCCACCGACGTGCGGGTGGACTTCCACCAGGACCGCGACGAGCGCCTCGCGCTGGCGGGAGGCCCCCTGCGGCACCCGCGCGTCTCGACCATCCTCTTCCTCAACCGGGTGCGTGGAGGGGCGCTCGCGGTGACGCGCGAGCCGCCGTGCGAGGACAACCCGTCGCTGGCCCCGGAGAAGCTCGACTTGACGCTCGTGGCGCCGCGCCCCAACCGCTTCGCCGTCTTCCGCGGGGACCTCACCCACGGCGTGCTGGACGCGGACAACCGGATTCCGGACCGGCCCCTCCCGGGCCCCGCGCGTCTGCGGCTGACGCTCGCGCTCAACTGGTGGGACCGGCGGCCGACGGTTGTCCCCACTTTTGCGGAGGCCGGCGTGTATCCGGCGCTTCGCGTGAGGCGTCCGGACGGCAGGGCATCCCGCCGTGCGTGAGGCCGGAGGTGGTCCTCGAAGAGAGCATCGCCGAGGCCGGTCGGGCCCGAGCGGAAGCCATCTCCCAGGAGGAGCGAGCAGGCATTCTTCGGGGGTGCGCCGCGGAGGAGCCATGGCACAATGCGGGCCTTCTCGCGCTCCGAGGATCTCGATGTCCCGCACGCCGCTGCTGACCGTTCCCCTTCTCCTTCTGCTCGCATGTGGGCCCTCTGGGAAGCCGGAGGATGCGACGTACGCGCCCGAGCTCGGGGTGGACCTGTCCGCCATGGAGAAGCGCGAGGGCGGCGTCTACGTGCAGGACCTGGTGGTGGGCACTGGTCCGGAGG